>CAIOJS010000348.1 GCA_903858655.1 uncultured bacterium
CTACAAATATAATCAATTTTAATGCTACTATTTATTTGTATTTCATTATTTTACGAACAACCCATGTTGATAACTCTTATCCCGAACTCAGGTTAATAGGATTACAAATGCTTGCGAGTGCGCACGTATTTTTATTATAAAAATAAATTTTTTTCTCCCCACAAAATTACAAATTAATTCAATCCTAAAAAAATATTTTTAGTTTCTTATTCGCTTCGATTGCATTTTAATTATGCTCAAACAGATTTGCAATCCGTTTATATTTGTTGTTTACTTTTCAGTTTTTTAAAACAAAAGGATTCCAAATGCTTGCGAGTGAGATTAATTGCTTTGCTCGAAAAGGGGTTAAAATCGTTCTGAAAAAAGCTAAGTGCACTCAACAAAAAGATTAGCATGCTATACAAAAAGATTAGCATGCTATACAAAAAGATTAGCATACTAAACAAAAAGTTTAGCATACAACGCTTACTCGGATTTAGCTTAGTATAATCCGAGTCTATGATTATAAATGAGAAAATCTTATACCAAATTCCCCGCCTGAATGACTCAGTAGAGGAGGCAAGCTCCAAGAAAAAAATTGAAAGTTCGAAAATGGGAAACTCGCTCGATAGAGTGGGCTTTTTTTAGTTAAGAGATAATAGTGAACAGTGAATTGTTATTTTTACTTTGTGTTTCTAAGTGGACTTAGTGACTGAGTGGTTAAAAAACCTAAGAAGCATATACCACATACCATTTACCATTTTTCTTATCCCTTATATTATATACCTTTTACAATAACGCTCTCCGCGTTGAAGCCAACCACTTACCCCACCCTACTAATTTGTTTCAGCTTCTCCATATTTTTAATTTCAAACTGCTTGCCCGTCATGGTAATAATCTTTTCAGTTTGCCATTTCGATAAGGTCATTATCACATTTTCGGCAGAGCAACAGGCAAATTCAGCTAATTCTTTCCGTGTCAAAGCCAAATTAAATTCGACATTGTGATACACATTTTCAGAAAGGTATAAAATAATATCGGCAATGCGCCCCTCTTTTTGTTTGTTTGCCAAACTGATAAAATTGAAAATAGACTTTTTAAACATATCCGAAGCAATTTGATAGAGCACCACGGCAAACTTCCCGTTGTTGCTCATCAAATCGAGCAGCACATCGGAATCGAGTAAAATAATTTCGCACTCTTCTACCGCAATAATCGAAAACAAATTATTGTCTTTGTAGAACAGATTGGCGCCTCCTAATATTCTGGGCGCCGACACTATAGTCAGGATGGTATTTTTGTCGCCCTCGCTCTCAAAATTAAATTTCACGATGCCGCTTTGCAAAAACGCCACATGTGTAGGTTGATTACCTTGCTTGAGGATAACTTCACCCTTTTTGAATTTCAAAGTAACAGAAGTCTTGTCAATTCTATCGAAATCCTTTTCCGAAATGAATTGCAGCGATAGCTTTTTCAGCCATGTGTTGTATTGAGATGTTCCTCCAATAGCCATATAAACAGAGAATTAAAAACAGTTAATACAAAAATATAGTATAAAACATTAAAAGTTTAATCATTGTGGATATAAACTTCCATGCAAAAGTACACTAATTTGATAGACTACTGTAGTAATTTTGCAGAAATTTTTTTAATCAAATAAAAACTAGTCATGGAAATTAATAAAATAACAATTATTGGAGGCATCGGAAAAGATGGCACAAAAGAGAAAGTTGAACGTTTTGAGCTCAAAATGGGCGATATCATCAGTATCGTTGGTCCTACGGGTTGTGGCAAAACAACCTTGATTAACGACATCGAGCTTTTTGCAAATTGCAACACCCCATCAGAGCGTCAAATATTGATTAATGATGAGCCTATTGCCGAAGACTTTTCATTCGACCCTTCCAAACACCCTATTGCACTGATTTCACAACACACCAATTTCTTATCAGATTTGCCTGTAGGTGAATTTTTGAAAATCCACGCTAAAATCCGTGGTTCTGAAAACGCAGATCAGATGATAGAAGAAACACTTGATTTTGCCAACCAACTGACAGGTGAAGCTATCATACGCCAGACTGCCATGACCGAACTTTCGGGCGGACAAACGCGCTCGCTGTTGATTGCCGATGCGGTAATTATAGGTAACTCACCTATTATTCTATTAGATGAAATAGAAAATGCAGGTATTCATCGCACCAAAGCGCTTAAACTGTTGAAGAAATATGATAAGATATTTGTGTTTGTGACTCATGATCCTCGCATCGCCCTTTTGTCCGATTTCAGAATCATAATGAGAAACGGCGCTATGCAAAAGATGATTACCACCAACGCCGAAGAGAAGATGGCAGCTTTAGGCTTGAAAAAAATTGATGATGTGATGCTCGAATTCAGAAAACGCATACGCGCCGGGGAAGAAATCACCGACCAAATTTTCAGCGAACAGATAAAAGATTTGGCGACGAGTTATCAAATTTATCTCAACAGAAGAAAAACCAAGGGTGTTGAAGCCAACTAATCCTTTTAATTCCTAACATAATTAATCATAACATAAATAAATAGAATCCGATGAAATTAATAATTTTTGCAGGACCGCCCACTTGTGGCAAAACAACAGTAATAAGACAAGTAATTCGCAGAGTTCAGAAAAAAGGTTTGAAACCTGCTTATTTAAAAATAGACGTGCTTTATGCCGATGAAGATGAGATGTTGCGCAATGAGTTTAATATCCCCACCAAGAAAATATATTCCGGCGAGCTTTGTCCCGATCATTGTAATGTGGTGGTGTTAGATGAGGTGGTGGAATGGGCAGAACAACAAGGTGCCGAATATCTGTTTGTTGAAACGGCAGGTCTGTGTCTGAGATGTTCGCCTTATATCGAAAACTCTTTGGGTATCGTGGTTCTCGAAGCCACAAGCGGCATGAACCTTCCAAGGAAAATAGGTCCGATGCTTACCTTGGCTGATATCAGTGTCATCACCAAGATTGATTTGGTGTCGCAAGCAGAACGCGAAGTGTTTCGCTACAGAATACTCGAGGCTGCCAAGGGTATCACCGTGGTGGAAAGTAATGCCTTGTACGGTATTGGCATTGACCCTATTGTGCGCGACATTTTAAAATCGAAAGATATAGACCATCCCATGTTTTTGAAAGGGAATCCACCTGTTGGAACGTGTACTATTTGCGTAGGCAAGAAAGAAATTGGCGCTAAGAATCACTTCGGCGTGTTGCGTACTATGGAAAACGATCTTTTCTATGTCGGAGAATAACACCCGGAAAATCTATTTCGATAATGCTGCAACCACCCAATTAGACAGTAGGGTTTTCGAAAGCATGCTTCCCTATCTTAAAGATGTTTATGGGAATGCTTCGAGCCTACATTCTTTTGGGACGCAAGCCAAACAGTCTTTGGACGAGTTGCGTTCTTCCTTAGCAAGTGGTATCAATGCGCAAAGCGATGAACTGATTTTTACTTCGGGCGGGACCGAAGCAAACAATCTTGCACTGAAAGGCATCGCTTTTGCAAATCGCAGTAAAGGGAATCATATCATCGTTTCGGCTATCGAGCATGATTGCATTTTGAATACCTGCAAATGGTTGGAGACGCAAGGATTTTTCGTGTCGTATGTATCGGTGGACAAAGATGGCTTGATAGACTTGGATAAACTGAGCCGCATGATTAATCCGAAAACTATTTTGGTTTCGGTGATGCATGCTAACAATGAAATCGGGACCATTCAGCCGATAGAAGCAATAGGAAGGATATGCGAGGAACGTGATGTTTATTTTCATACGGATGCGTGTCAGTCTTTTGGGAAAGTTCCGATAGATGTCGTGGCGCAGCATATTACATTAATGTCATTGAATGCGCATAAAATCTACGGTCCAAATGGTGTGGGATGTTTATATGTGAAAAAGAACACCAACATTATGCCTTTGTTTCATGGTGGCGGACAGGAATTCGGTTTGCGCAGCACCACGGAGAATATTGCAGGAATTGCTGGCTTTGCGAAAGCTGCGGAATTATGCATGGCAGAACTTCCAACGGAAAGGAAACGCATCACATCGCTTAGAGATAAACTTATACAGGAGTTAGACAATAGGTTTGAAGGCTTTTATGTGAATGGAAGTCTGACCCAACGTTTGTCGAACAATTTGAATTTCGGCATCAGCGGTTTGGAAGGCGAAACAATTCGGCTTCTGTTGTTGCTCGACGAAAAAGGCATTGCCGTGTCAGCCGGTTCGGCTTGTTCCAACAACGACACCACTAAAAGCGCTTCCCATGTGTTGCAAGCCATCGGCAAAGACCCATTCGAGGCACGCGGAGCCGTTCGTTTGAGCTTAGGACGCTTTAATACCGAAGACGATATCAATTATTTTATCGAAACTTTAGAAACAACAATATTACAATTAAAATCAATTTTTTCAAATAATTAAACTATGGAAACAACAACAAAAACAATGGAATTGCTGCCGAAATTAGATTGTGCAGCCTGTGGATACAAAACGTGTGAAGATTTTGCCGCTATGGTAGATGTCGGAGAAGATGAATTAAAGAAGTGCATACATATTGCCGACAAAATTGAAGACAAAAAAGACACTACCGACTGCTTTATCTGTGCAAAAGAAGGCATGGGCATGGGCGACAAACTCGGTTGGAAAGACAATTTGAAACGCGATTTTGATTTTATTTTAGATTGCTTTCCTGATGAACCCGGTCCAAAGGAAACAATTTTGCCTTACAATCCAACCCTCGTGAAAGAACTTGGAGTGAAAAAAGGTGATGTGATGATTGGTCGTCCGATGGGAATGTCGTGCGGATGTCCTATCACCCACTGTGGCGTGGTTTCGTCGGTGGATGCTCGCAATGGTGTTATCAATTGGAACGTAACAGGTCCTTTGCGTCCACGCGCAGAAGGTTTTGTTGACATCGGGTATTATGTTTCCCAAGCCTACGAAGGCATCATTAAAGAAACCAAAGAAGACATCAAGATAGGCGTTCGTTATTGGTTTCTCCCACGTCGTTGTATGCTGCAATGGCGCCACAGCGGATTGGTGAATGCTGTGACGAAATTAAAAGACGGAAGCTACAAAGTTAGAATTGAAGGATTGCTTATCGGCTAATCTTTGATCGCAGATAGCTTAATTTAAATTCGTTTTTGGCATAGATCTTTGTTAAAAAAACATAATGTTATTTAGACTTATTCAAAATAGTATTACCTTTGTAAATATAACTAAAAAAAACAATATTATGAAGATTGCAAATCATATTGGCGAACTCATTGGAAACACACCCATGGTTCGTCTAAATCGTGTAACCAAAGATGCTCATGCAACCGTGGTTGCGAAACTCGAATTCTTTAATCCCGCCTCTTCCGTAAAAGATAGAATTGGTTGGGCAATGATAGAAGATGCCGAAAAAAAAGGTTTGATAACGAAACAGACCACTATTATTGAACCTACTAGCGGCAACACAGGTATTGCTTTGGCGTTTACCTGTGCTGTGAAAGGCTATCGTTTGATATTGACCATGCCAGAAAGCATGAGCGTGGAACGCAGAAATATTTTAAAAGGTTTTGGCGCAGAAATCGTGTTGACAGAAGCTCCCAAAGGCATGAAAGGTGCGATTGCGAAAGCTGAAGAATTGGTAGCGTCCACACCAGATTCTTTCATGCCACAGCAGTTCAAAAATGCTGCCAATCCTGAGATTCATAGAAAAACTACTGCCGAAGAAATTTGGAGAGATACTGCCGGGAATATTGATATCCTTATATCGGGAGTGGGAACAGGTGGGTCAATCACCGGTATATCTGAAGTGATAAAAAGTCGCAAACCACAACTGATCAGCATCGCTGTTGAGCCTTCAGCTTCTCCGGTTTTATCGGGCGGAGCACCAGCTCCTCATAAAATTCAAGGAATAGGTGCAGGCTTTGTGCCCGATATTTTGAACAATACCATCATAGATCGCATTACACAAGTTAGCAATGACGACGCCATTCAAACCGCACGCCGACTGATAAAAGAAGAAGGTATATTATGTGGCATTTCTTCTGGAGCCGCTGCGTGGGCAGCCATTCAGGAAGCATATAAAATAGAAAACAAAGGGAAGTTAATCGTGGTGATTTTGCCCGATACGGCAGAGCGCTATCTTAGCACCGATTTGTATAACTTCAATCTGTAAATAACATGGAAAAAGAATCCATGTTTTATAATGGTATTGCGGATGATTTGTGCAATAAAACCAAATATAAGGTTTTGTATCACAACACTCACTTCAACTCACCGCTTCCATCTATTGATACATTAAATACAATTGTTGATGCACTTAAAGAAATTCTTTTTATTGGCTTTTATGGACATTATGAGCAACATCAGCATACATTTAAAAGCTATGTGAGCCACAAATTGGAAGTCATTCAGAAATTGTTAGAGGAACAGATAAAGAGAGGCTTTTGCTTTTCATGTAACAATAAAAAATCAGAATGCGAAGCGTGTGAACAAAAAGCAGAACTTCTTGCTAAAAAGTTTATAGAGCAGCTTCCTCATATCAAACATCTTTTGTCAACGGATGTGATTGCTGCTTTTAATGGCGACCCTGCTGCTAAAAATTATGAAGAAACTATCTTATGCTACCCCAGCATTGTTGCCCTTACGTATTATCGCATAGCGCATCAATGCCTAAAGCTCGGAATTGAATTGATTCCGCGTATGCTGACCGAAATCTCTCATTCAAAAACAGGCATTGACATACATCCCGGCGCGTGCATCGGCGAACAGTTTTTTATTGACCATGGCACAGGTGTGGTGATTGGGGAAACCAGTGTTATTGGCAAAAACGTTCGTTTGTATCAGGGCGTGACCCTCGGTGCAAAGAGTTTTCCGATGGATGAACATGGTAATCCGGTGAAAAACATCCCCCGCCATCCTATTTTAGAAGATAATGTAACAGTTTACGCGAATGCTACCATACTGGGGCGCATCACCATAGGCGAAAACTCCGTCATTGGTGGCAATATTTGGGTGACTGACCACGTACCACCAAACTCGAAGGTGCTTCAAACTAAAGATATGCTAAAAGTATTTGACGACGGAGGTGGAATATAAATATTAGCCATAATAGATTATATCCGTCGCATCTGTTTTCAAATCTCTAAATTCTCAGCTAAATATTCTTCTCCATTATGCGAATCAGCTCCATATTATAATGGTCTTTGATTTGGAGATACGCAACTTGTTTCACAGTTTGAGCACCCAGCTTATGTTTGGCAGGACTAGAGGACAAGCCCAAACAAATGCGATCAACCTGCAAATCCAAACCGCGACAAACTGCCTGATGAAGCATCTTTTTATACACATTGAGAGAATCGGGAACACTATAATCCATACCTATTATAGTAGGGCAGTAGTTGTGTTGTGCATTTTTGCCGCAGAGCCCAACGCTCACAAGGGTGTTGGTTTCCTTTCGTACTATTTTTATCACCTCCCAGTGGTCGCTTTCACACATGCGATAGAAGAGTTTTATGGGCAAATCAAAAGTATTTAGACTCAGCTTATTGGTTTTTACATTTTTGTATAACTGATAATACATCGGCACCTCGTCTTTATCGCATCGCGTTACGGAAATATCCAAAAGTTCGGCATCTTTCAGCACGTCGTTGCGGAAAACATAGCGTTTCTTCTTTGAATCAAGCAATTGGGTATAGAAATCATCCCGACTTTGATGGGTTTCATTGGGTACAATATTATTGTCATCTGTATCCATCTTGATAAAACCGTGGTCCATAAAGAATTCGCGCAGTTGGGCATCATCTTCATGAAAATCTCTCAACATCAGTGTGGAAGCGCACAAGCGTTCTTGCTCGCGCCACACTTCATCCAGCAAACTAACCAGAATTTGCTGCCAATGCGGATGGGTTTTATCCAACCACAAATGCTGACCTTCCGTCAGGGAGGAGCCCATCACAAAAGTTTTCGACGTTAGATAATAGGGATTGCTCTCCCGCTCCTTTTCAATCTTTTCCGAAACGGCAGCCGAGGCGAGCATATCATCTTTCATCAAACAAGAAGTGAAAAAGGTGGTGAGCAGCACTTTTCCGGCAGTATTTCGAATAATATAATAGAAGAATTCCCAGTTATTTTCCTGCTCAGGATTGTTGCTGAAGACTTCTTCCAAAAAAAGCAAATTGGCATAATCGCAGGCGGAGTTGAGTCCGGTGTGACTGTCCCATTCTTGTTGGTTTATCTGGCGGATAGAAGTATATCGCTCCACGGGCAGTGCGTCATACGCTACCGCCGCGATAGTTTCTTTCGGCGTTTTATGGATTTCGCCTCTGCCTTCGATGCGAATCACTTTGCGGAAGGCTTTGTAGATATCATCCATGCTGCGTCCTTCTTCCTGCAAGGCTTTGGGCAAGTGGTAAGCAGCTTTTTTGGCAAGGGTTTCGATGTCTTCGAGTTTCAGGTGGTTGGTGATGGTGAAGCGCATGCCTGTGCAGTTTTCGGGGACAGCCGGAAAGATGCCCAGATTGCAATACACCCCATCGTTCATCATACGGCGCAGCATATTGTAACCCACGCGCGTTAAACCGAGTCCAAGAAAAAATATAGGACCTTCGGAATTGGAGGCGATGGGAAGTTTATATTGCTCTAATATATGATTAGTGAAGGCAATTTTTTCTTGCAATGAATTTTGCAATTCATAAATTTCGTCGGATAAATGAATTTTTGCAGAAGCGATACCTACGCCCATATTGGCAGGTTGCAGCGGACCACTATGGGTGTTGGGTCCGCCCCAATTTCTAACTTTATCGCGTAGTTCGGTATCGGGAAAAACAATGACACCGCCACCGGCTGCAAAAGCTTTGTTTGTAGAGGTGATTAGTATCATTTTTGGATGCAGGTGGGTTTGGCTCAAGGTATATCCTGTGCCATGTTTTCCTGCCCAGCTCATGCCATGGGCATCATCGGCATAAAGGTAAAACTGTTTATATTTATCTAAAAGGTTTACGATTTTTTTTATCGGCGCAAAATCGCCATACATGGAATAAACTCCATCCACCACATACCAAATGCGTCTGTATTTGTGGCGATATTCTATAATTCTTTCTTCCAAATCATCCATACGACTATGACGCAGAACAGTTGTGAAAGTTTTGTTGGCATTGAGTTTCGATTCCAAATCGCGCATGCTATAATGCGCCTGATGGTCGAAAATAACGCAGTCGTCGCATTCCATCACAATGGGCATCACTACGTGGTGAGCGTTTCCGGTGCTTGTTGCCAACAATATTGGAGCTTCAAACATCTGTTCCAGCAAATTTTCGAATTCTTTATAATTGGCACATGACAAATAGCTGCGCGAGGAAGAAAACTTTGTGCCATATTTTCGGATGGCTTCGATGCCTCCGGCTTTCATACGCTCATCCATTTCTAATCCTAGATAACTACACGACCCAAAATGCAGTAATCGTTTGCCATCTATGCTTATAGTTCGTCCATTTAATACTTCGTCATCAACATATTGATGAACCAATCCGCGTTTTTCGGCGGTGGTGCCGATTTCGTGCAATACTTTTATTAAAGATTCAAATTTCCCCATTTTTCTTTTCCCCGGTTGCTTTTTTTGTTAAATAATGTGACCGCACAAAGATATAATAAAAACGCGAATGAACACAGCTTTTTTTCTGTATTCATCCGCGTTGAGCAACTTCCGTGATAGTAGCTTTTAAATTTTTGGTTCGATTTATTGAATTCTGTTTGCTGTTGCACTCCATGGTCCGTTGCCGGTTGCATTGGTTGCACGAACGCGATAAAAATAACGAACTCCCTTATCCACATTGTCGTCAAGAAAATTAGTTTTTGTTGTTTGTTTATAAAACGCCATAGTTGGCACGGTGTTAACATCCGAAGGGTCGGTGGCTATGCCTCTTTCCCATTCATACACATCACAATTAGGATCAACCTGAGTAGATACTTTATACCCTACTCCATCATCATCATCTTTTAAATAAGGAACCAAATGTGCTGATGGCACTGGTTTCTTTTCTCTTGGTGTAGGAACTGGGATGCCATAACTTTGCAATTCTGCAGGATGTTCTTTATGAAATCCAATAGCTTTGCTGGTAATTGTGTCAATCACTAATTGTGATGATTTTTTAAGATCTCTGCATTCTCCTAATTTTATGGTAAGTTGATATTCCAATGCATTTAATTCCGCTTCTTTGCCGTCTATAGCGGTGATTATAGCCTGAATTGTTAAAGGGGTTTCTGCCTGACCCGTCCATTTTGTCTGATTTGTTGTTAATCCGTCTTTCAATTTTACTAGTTCACCTCTGGCATTTAATAAATACTTCATTGTTATTTTCCTCCTTTTTTTTAAGTATAAGTGATTTTTTATCGAGTGTAAAATTAAACATAATTATCCATATTAAAGAAAAATATGTTTCTTTTTATATATAAATTATTTCAAAATCTTTCTAAACATCATAAATATAAGTTTTTACATCATTAATCTAAAATTTCATTTTTCTTTTTCAGAAAAAAAAAGTGCAATTTGAACTTAAAATAGTGCGTTGCCAACTTTAAATAGTACTAATTTTGGTGGAAATAGTACTATTTCCACCAAAATTAGTGAAATTTCTAGTTGTAAAAGTGAGTTGCTAACTTGCCATAGTGGATTGTCTAGATAAAATAGTTGTCTGTCAACTTGCCATAGTGGAATGTTAAGATAAAATAGAGGTGTGGCATCCTGCCATAGTGGTAGTATCGGTTGAAAACAGTGTCATTTTAAATTGCAATTTCACTAGCACAAAAAAATATTTTCAAAAAAACATACCGATCATAAAAAATAATTGTTCTTTTGCCATTAAGAAAATTCTCCCCTAATATATGAATATTAAAAACTATCATTAATGGAAGAAACTAGAACAAATTATTCAGATATTTGGATTGAGGATGGCATTGTTTACACTGTTTTAAACTATGAGAATTTCACCGAAGAAATGGTTGAATCGGGGATAAAACAACGCTTGGCAATTACCAAGGACAATTGGTATCCAATATTTGCCGATGTGCGAAAAATAAAAAACTTCAGCCGAGAAGCCCGTCAACGTTTGGCACAAAAAGATGCCGCTTATGGTTCTGCTGCAGTGGCGATAGTAACAAATTCGAAAGTGCAAGAAGTGCTTTATAACTTCTTTAATGTGATTTACAAAGCACCGGCACCCACCAAAATGTTTACCGACCCTGATAAAGCCATTGAATGGTTGCAACAATACAAAGATCCTAATAACGTTTAATGTTAGAGCAAAACCCTAACCGCTAACCAGTAAAATTATGGAGACGCACGAAGAAAAGTATTTTGAAATTAAGATAATAGATAATATTATTCATGGCACATTGCTTCATGCTGATATTACAGAAGAGATAGCAGACCTCGCCACAAAAGAGCGATTAGCTTTAACAAAAGACCAATCGTATCCTTTTTTGTTAGATGCAAGAAAGCTAAAGTGTGTTTCAAGAGCTGGCAAACAACGTATGATTCAAAAAGATTCCTTTCATGGCGTTCTCTGCGCCGCATTTTTAGTTGATTCGAAGGTACAAGAAGTAATGTTTCATTTTTTCAAAATCTTTTACAAAACACCTGTACCTATAAAAATGTTTACCAACAAAGAAAAAGCAATAGAGTGGTTGCAACAATATAAATAATTTTAAAATAGATATTGTGGATTTAAACATCTCAAAAATAAAAGAACTTCGTTCGTTAATAGAATATATTAATACAAGTGAATATAGAAAATCACTGGCAAATAATACCTTCAAAACAGAAGAGTTGGAAGAATTGGAGCAATTGGATTTGGTCATACAAAAACATTATTTTAATTCAGAAGAAATTGAAAATAGAATAGAATCTTTTATAGAGATATTAATGCAGTTTGCGCAACACGATTATTCCACCGAATGTAGTCTGGATAGTGAAAATGATTTAATCAATAGTTTGGCAATAGCTATAAATTTATTAGGCGAAGAATTAAATTATTCCACTGTAACCACCTATTATCTCAACGATATTTTCAATTCGATGAAAGATATGCTCATCACTATTGATAAACAAGGCTACATTCAATCTGTAAATCAATCGTGCTACGAAGTATTAAACTATAAGGAAGGCGAACTCGACAAAAAACGATTATCCACCATCCTCGAACAGGAAATTGTTTATGCCGACCTCAGCAAAAGCATCGCCAACGACCAAATCTACGACTTGATTTCGAAAGATAATCAGCAAATCCCTGTCGTTTTAGCCATATCCAACTTTGTTCGTGGCGACGAAAAAGAAACCGGCTATGTCATCATTGCAAAAGATATGACAGAAATAAAACATAAGCAAGACATCATCTCCAACAAAAACAAAGAACTCGAAAACTATCTCTATATCACTACTCACGATTTGAAAACCCCTTTAGTAAACATTCAAGGCTATAGTAATAAATTAGAAAAAAGTGCCGAATCAATAAAAACAATTTTGGCTGACTGCCAACTCAACTCTACGGATAAAGAATATGTAAATAAAATCACTACCGAAGAGATACCCAAATCCTTGAAATATATTTTAGCAAATATTACAAAAATGGACGCCTTGCTCAACGGACTTCTGCAAATATCGCGAACAGGACGAATTACGCTTATCATCCATAAAGTTGACATGAACAAATTATTCAAGGAAATTATATACGCCCACAACTATCAAATTTCACAACTTTCGGCAATCATAAACATTCAAGACCTCCCCGACTGCTATGGCGACGAAAACCTCCTGAACCAAGTATTTTCAAATATTATTGGCAACGCACTAAAATATCAAGACAGCAACAGACAACTAATCATTGAAATTTCAGCGCGCTCACATTACAACAGAATAATATATTGTATAAAGGATACAGGCATCGGCATCGAATCTCGCCATCTCGAAAAAATATGGAATGTATTTTTCAGAGTTGATGCCAAATCGCCAGAAGCCGGAGAAGGCATTGGGTTGAGTTTTGTAAAAAGAATAGTTGACAAACATAGAGGCAAAATATGGGCAGAATCAACAGAAGGAATAGGAAGCGAATTTTTTGTCGAGCTACAGAAAAATAGGTCCACTGAATAATTTTAAAAAAAAATGCATTAGATTCGAAAAATATTTACGTACTTTACACTCAAATTCAAAAAACCACAATAAACAACCAAATGGAAGCCACCACAAACACCATACTCATTGTTGAAGATGATACGCATCTGATAGAATTGCTGACAGAAAAAGTCGAAAGCTGCGGCTATAAAACTATTTGCATGCTATCTGCCCAAGATGCCCTCTTGTGGCTTCAAGAGCATTTCCCTTTGTTGATGATTTTGGATTACAGCTTGCCTGACATGAATGGCAAAGAATTTATTGCTCAACTAATAGCAAAAGAGATTACTATTCCTCCATTTATTGTTTCCACAGGTCAAGGCGACGAGCGTATAGCAGTGGAGATGATGAAGCTTGGGGCTAGAGACTATATCATCAAGGACAATCAATTTCTTGAAATGCTGCCTTTGGTTATCACCAATGCAGGCAACGAAATAAAAAACGAAATTTCACTCCGACAGACTAAGTCCGCCTTAATTGAATTAGACCAATTTAATAAACAAATCATTCAAAGTGCTCATGAAGGCGTAATTGCCTACGACCGTCAATTAAATTTCAAATTGTGGAATCCATTTATGGAAAACCTAACAGGTATTCCGGCATCCGATGTCCTGAAAAATTATGCAGGCGATGTGTTCCCGTTTTTAAAGGAAGTTGGGATGATAGAAAATCACGAAAAAGCACTTCAAGGTGAATCTCTCTCAGAGATTAATTTTCCGTTTACTATTCCTTCCACAGGAAAATCAGGATGGGTTTCCGAAACCATCGGACCCTTAGTGAGTGCTGCTGGCGAAATTACAGGAATTATTGGTACAGTTCGCGACATCACCGAACGCAAGCAAACCGAACGCTATCGTGAAATGGCAACCGATATTCTACAAATCCTCAACGAACAAAAACCTTTACAAGATTCAATTGAACCTATACTTGCCGTAATTAAGTCCCATTCAGGTATTGATGCCGTAGGAATTCGCCTTAAAGATGGCGAAGATTTTCCCTATTATGGACATGTTGGTTTTGATGAAGTTTTTCTCAAAACCGAAAACTCTATAGTCGAGCGTGACCTTAATGGTCATATAATCCGTGACCAAAACGGAAGTGTGCATCTGGAATGCACTTGCGGTTTGGTACTCTCTGCTAAAACAGTTCCATCCAATTCGCTTTTTACGCCGGGAGGAAGTTTTTGGACAAATGATTCTTTTCCGCTTATTGAACTTGCTCCTGAACTTGAAATCAGACATAATCCTCGCAATCAATGTATGCATCATGGATATGCCTCAATGGCTTTAGTTCCAATCCGCACGAAAAATAAAATTATTGGTTTAATTCATCTTGACGATAGACGCAACAATTGCTTTTCACTTGCAATTGTTGAGCAACTCGAAAGTATTGCTGCTCATATCGGAGAAGCAATAATGCGCAAGCAAACCGAAAAAACATTGCTCGAAAGCGAAGAGAACTTAGCCGAAGCACAACGCATCGCTAAAATTGGAAGCTGGGAACTTGACCTAAATACGAATAAAGTTATTTGGTCGCAAGAAATGTACGATGTTTTCGACATTTGTCCTGAAACGTCAGGTACCGAAACGGAGTCGCTATTAAAGGCAATTCATCCTGAAGATGTTGACATTTTCAATAATTATATGAACAGCTTTATTTCGGATGCGAAATCTAATTCGTGCGAATACCGTGTTATTCATAAAGATAATTCGATTCATTATATATTAGCTGAAAGCCGAATTAAAATTGATGAAGCCGGAAAGCCAATAAAAAGAAACGGTACAGCTCAAGATATAACAGAAAGAAAAATAGCAGAAGCAGAAAGAAACTCTTTAGAACAAATGCACCTCTTGGCTCAATATACTGAGAAAGCAAGAGAGGACGAGAGAACTGCTATTTCGCGAGAACTGCATGATGATTTAGGACAGGCGCTAACAGCTATTAAAATTGATTTAGGTTTAATCAAAAGAATGGTCTCAGATAATGAAGCTGTTTCTCGAATAAATAATTTATATGAACTTGTGGGCGAAACAATCAAAACAGTTCAGCGTCTGACCTCGCAATTGAGACCTCAGATGCTTGACGATCTCGGTCTTGAACTTACATTAGATTGGTACACCAAAGAATTTGCAATAAGAAATCGTATAGAAATTAATACTAAAATTAATTCCGAACTTGACCTTTCACATGATGCTTCGCTTAACTTGTTTAGAATAGTGCAGGAATCACTTACCAATATTGCCCGACATGCGAAAGCTACTCATGTTGAAATCAATATTAGCGAAACAGATGATTGTATTAATTTACGTATTACAGATAACGGCATCGGAATTAATGAAGAAAAATTAAAATCAAAGGATTCATTTGGCATAATAAGTATGAAAGAAAGAACCGCATTATTAGGAGGAACATTAAATATTTACAACAAAAACAATGCTGGTACAGAAATAATGCTTATATTGCCGATTAATTATAAAATGGAAAACAAATAAATCTAAATTACTAAAAAAAATTAACAGATGAAAATTCTGATTTGTGATGACCATAAGATTGTACGTGACGGTCTCGTACAGATTCTCAAGCAAATGCTTGGCGTTTCTTTAATTAAAGAAGCTAGCAATGGTGCAGAAGCCCTTGCAATTTTAGAAGAAACCGTATTCGATATTGTTTTATTAGACATTACGCTTCCTGGTGCAAGCGGATTAGAGGTTCTGAAATCCATTAAAGAAAGATGGCCCTCATCTAATGTTTTGATGTTAAGTATGCTTACCCCAGGAGCAATATGTGATTCGTGCCCTCAAAAATGGAGCTTCCGGATACCTGTCTAAAGATACTGCATCAGAGGAACTCCTAATGGCAGTTCAAAAAGTTTCAGCTGGAGGAAAATATATTTCGCCAACGCTTGCTGAAAACATTGCTCTCAACTTTGATAGGGAAACCACCAAATTGAGTCATGAACTTCTTTCTCCTCGAGAATTTGAAATATTAATAAAACTGGCAAATGGCATGGGGCTTTCTGAAATCGGACTCGAATTATTTATCTCCAACAAAACTGTTAGCACATACAGAAGTCGTATTATGGAGAAGATGAATTTTAGCAAAAATACGGAACTTGCCAAATACTGCATCGAACACGATTTAATATAATATTTATTACAATCATTTTGGTGGATGAATTTGTTCAAAATTTATGCCTTTAACCCATAAATATTGAAAAAAATTATTTGCTCCAACTTTCCTGAAAGCCTGTAACTTATTGTCTATAGCACCTTTCAATCCCCATGTAATAATTGTCCTACATAGCGTAGTCTTTTCCTTTCATAAATTTAGGATTTGTCCTACATGATATTTTTTGCATAGGTAGTACTTTTGTGGTTCAAATAAAATGACTACTATGAGAATAATATTAGCAGATGATTCAAGTTTAATACTTGAGAGATTACAGCAGATGATAGGCATTAGCAAAAAAGCACAAATAATAGGTATATATAATAATGGTACTGATACCCTGCAAGCTTTAAAAACTCTTAAACCTGATGTAGCAATAGTTGATATAAAAATGCCGGGGCTGACAGGTCTTCAAGTTTTAAATGAAATTCGAAAAGAGAATAAATCTATCAAATTCATTATACTTACCTTTTATTCTTCCGATCACTATCGAAATATGGCTTTTCGTGATGGTGCTGATTATTACTTTTCGAAAGTTGACGATTTTGAAAAAGTATTTCAAGCTATAGAGGAAATTGCTGAAAATAGGAACGAAATTCAATTTGTAAATAATTAAAATCAAAATATTAAGACTTGTTTCTTTATAGCAAATAATATCCTATAAATATATTTGATTTTATATTTCATCCCTAACAGAATTCCCAAATCAATTTTTCTTTTAATGTCAATTACAATATCTAACATTTAATAGAAAAAATCTCTCCCATAATAATTATTTTAGTACCTTTGTATCAATAAAAGAAAACCAGCTAAAAGGTAGTAGTAGAAATCCATAAAAATTGATATCTAAAATGTTATAACATCGTGGAAACAATCATAACACATAAAGGAATCAAGAATCGTTTCAAACGACTTTACGTTGTTTTTGCTATTATAATTTTTTTGTTGGGCATAAGCCTGAAAACGTATTCAGAAACCACCTCTGATTTTAGAAAAGCTACAGACGAGAATGCTATAAATAGAAATACACTTTTCGATTATTACAAAGAAAAGTTGCAGTGTAATGAAAAAAAAATGAGTTCTTTGATATATCAAGTGACACTGGTTGGAAAAAAACCAAAGCAAGTTGACATGTCAAGTGGCACTAATCTGAAGAAACCAAGGCAAGTTGACATGTCAAGTGGCACTAATCTAAAGAAACCAAGGCAAGTTGACATGTCAAGTGACGCTGATCTGAAAAAACCAAGGCAAGTTGACATGTAAAATGACACTAAAATTGAAAAAACAAGATAATTATTATCATTAAATAACAATAAAACTTAGAAATCATGGTACAAGCAGACAAAACACCCGTAGAAAACACGAATCCCAGCAAAGTTCCGAATATTCCCAAAGCGGATATAGACCTGATGGATGTAGCAAAACAAGTTAGAGATACGTGGCTCACCAAACCCTCCATAACCCTGATTTGGCTTACTCAAGAGGATTTTAGCACAAATGTAGATGGTTATTCCACAACGCTTTTGGCACGCAAAAGCACCGGAAGTACCCGCCCCGAAATAACCGGAAAACTTAAAAAGCTTGACGTTACGCTGGACAAAGACGTTGAAAATGTAAAAGTATATCTCGCCGACAAATATGGCATAGCAGATGCTCCATCCTATTATGCAGCATTCGGCATAGTGAAAACCGGAAAAGTTTATAAACTGCCTAAAGATCGCGACGAGCGTAAAGCAGCTTTTGCCTTGTTGGTTCCTGCAATCACATTGCATGGGTTTCAAAATAAACAATATGGAAACACCTATTGGACTAGTCAAAAAACACTTTACGAATCATTGTTGACACAAGCAACAACAATTGACGGGTCGGTTTCGAGCAAAGTTGGCGACAAAAACGTGTTGAAAGCGCAAATCAAAAAAGGATTAAATGCTTTGATACATATAATCAAAGGAAACTATCCCGACACCTATAAAACGGAATTGAGGAGTTGGGGATTTCAGAAAGAAAAATATTAGGAGTATTTAGCAGTAGTAGCAAAAAGAGATTTTAAACCATTATCATAGAAAAATTCTTCGTAATCAATCTACCCAGGAATAATATCATGAAAGAAATATTATCAAACATTCAACGCAGCAAAATTAGTCGGAGCATCTTCTCTGTGCTAATCCTTGTTGTTTTGACGATTGGGGTGAATTTGAATGTGGAGGCGGCAACGAGGACTGCATCAGTTTCGGGTAACTGGTCTAGTACTGCAACTTGGGGTGGTGCTGCTGTTCCTGTAGCTGGTGATAATATCATAATTAATAGTGGTGTTACTGTTACCATGGACGTTGCTAATACACCATTAGTTGGTACTATTACCATTAATGCGTCAGCTACTGCAAATGGAATATCTATTAGTGGCTCTAATATTCTTAATTGTGGAGCTATTACGATGAATGCACCAACGGCGGCTGTTAATAGTACTTTATCAGTAGGAACAGGAACTTTAAATGCAACTAGTATCGCAATACCTGGGAGTGGCACAGCCAATAGAAATTGTATAGTTTCAGTTTCAACAGGAACAATTAATGTTTCGGGTAATATAACATTTTCCGGAACAGCAGCACAAGCCCGATTAACATTTACGGATGCAGGTACATTAAATATAGGAGGAACTCTTTCTGCAGCAGGATCAGGTACATTTACACCCTCTACCGGCACAGTAAATTTTAATGGTGCTGCTCAAACGGTCCCTGCATTCACCTATAATAATGTTACACTTAGTGGTTCTGCCGCTAAAACATTAACGGCAACACCAACTATCAATGGCAATTTCACCACAAGTGGGAGTTGCACGGTTGCTATGGTAAATGGAATGACAATTGGAGGCAATCTTGTGATAGGCTGTACTGGTGAAATGTCACTTGGAAATAGTGTAACAGTTAATGTAACAGGTGATGTAAGTGGAGCAGGAGTACTAACGACGGGTTCTTCAGGAAGAATATTTAACGTATCAGGTGATTGGACTTTTAATGGAACTATTACTTCTGGAGATGGAATTACATTAAATATGATTGGAACTTCTGACCAAACCTTATCAGGTGTAATCTCAAATGGTGGAACCGCAAGTACGCTTGTTATTAACAAACCAACCAGTGGCATTGTATCTCTTGGAAGCGCAATTACTACGGGTGGTGGTTCATTCACATTGACCGCAGGAACATTCGATCCTGCTACATATCTTTTAACCTCCACAACCTTCACTTTTACGGCTGGAACATTACGAGTAGGTGCTTCAACATGGTCAGGAAATTATAGTAGTGCTATTACCGAACCCGCTGCCGGAATTATTGAATATGATGCTCTAGGTAATCAAACAATAAATGATGTTGCATTAGGTGGGAACTTAACCATTTCCGGTTCCGGAACAAAAACATGGACAGAAGGAGCTGCAAGAAATGTGACAGGCAATTTATTTGTTCATGATGGAACTACCTTGAGTGTTGGAGGAGCCTATGCCTTCACAGTGTCAGGAACAACAACTATCGGAGAAGGAGCCAGTGGCACCTTAAGCATTACGAATGCTACAGGTACTAAAACATTTACAGGAGCCGTAACAATTAATAGTGGTGGAACTTTATCTGAATCTATGGCTGCTCAATTAGCGTTTAGCAATAATGTTACTATCAATGGTACCTTAACAGAAAATACTATTGCGGTGGTTGGTTTTGCAGGAAACCTTACGGTAAATACCGGTGCTACTTATACAGCAAGTACGGGAATACATACCTTTTCAGGCACCACAAAAACTATCGGAGGCACAATAGGAACAATAAGCATTCCAAGTGTAACTATTACCGGTTCCCTTACAAATAATCTTACCACAGACCCAGGCTTAAATATAAGTACAACATGTGCCGGTGGAGGCACATTAACACAAGGAACAGGAAACACTATCCTCACATACGGAGGTTCAACCGCTATTGTTCCAACGCTTAATGCTTCGAACGCGGGTAATACGGTAAATTATAATGGTGGTGCCCAAACCATAGACAACACAACCTATTATAATCTTACGCTTTCAGGTTCTTCCACCAAAACAATTACCGGAGTTAGCATTATCAATAACAACTTTACATTAGCAGGAACTGCTGCAACTACTGCTGTAAATGCACTTACAATAGGTGGAGATTTTATTCTTGGTTCAGGAACCTCGTTTACTGCCGGATCATACACGCACTATATTGCAAGTGATTGGACAAACAATGGAGCTACTTTTACTGCCAATGGAGGCACAATTAATTTTAATGGAAGTTCTCAAATAATAGACGGAAGTTCGAGTACGACATTTAATAATATATCCTTAGGTGGAACCGGCACTAAAACTTTGGGGATTGGGATAACTGCTAACGGAGTTTTTTCTATTGCTAGCGGAATAATTGCTAACCTAGGAACCTTTACATCTACTGCGAATAATCTTAATTTAGGTGGAGAAGGTGTTATCAATGGTTCATGGGGAAGTACAAGTTCTTCTGCTACCAATAAAACTAACACATATTTTGCTGCAACGACAGGTATCATTAATGTTTCTAATTCATCATGTATAACGACATCAATAACATTAGGCGCAAACCCATCGGTATGTATCGGCACTACATCAGCAAATCTTCCTTATACTGCCACAAGCGGCTCGCCCGACAGATATAGCATTACATTTAATGCAGCCGCACTCGCAGCAGGTTTTGTAAATGTTACGAATGCAACTTTAGGAACATCCCCTATAGT
The DNA here is from genome assembly GCA_903858655.1 of uncultured bacterium. Lineage (GTDB taxonomy): Bacteria > Bacteroidota > Bacteroidia > Bacteroidales > CAIWKO01 > CAIWKO01. The sequence continues at coordinate 21,087 of CAIOJS010000348.1, forward strand.
TATTACTGTTCCAGCGGCTCCTGTTGGTGGAGCAGCAACATTTAATGCAACCTTGTCGGTCAAGAAAAATTCATCGGCATGCGTAAGCAGCAATTCAGCAATTTCAATAACTGTAAATCCTGCAACTGTAATAAGTAGTCAGTCAACTGCAGCCCAATCGCAGTGTATAGGAGGAACTTTTACAGCGATTTCTGTTTCAGCTTCTGGATATGGAACCTTGACGTATCAGTGGTATCGTAACGTTACTGCAAGCAATAGCGGTGGCACTTCATTAGGCTCGAGTAATGGTGCAAACACCAATAGTTACACTCCTCAAGCGACTTCGTCAGGAACACTATATTATTACTGTGTTGTGACAGGTAGTTGTGGTGTGGTTACTAGTGCAATTTCAGGAGCATTTATTGTTTATCAACCAGGTATAAGTCAAGTTTATCCGGGTGCAATTTGTGGTCAAGGAAGCGTTCCTATAGGTGCAGACGCTTCAAGTGGAACAATTAATTGGTATAGTTCTTTATCGGGGGGAACTTCATTAGGTACAGGTACAATATTTAACACTCCAAGCTTATCTTCATCAACAACATATTATGTTGATGCAACAATAGGAGGATGCACATCTACGCCAAGAATTGCTGTTCTTGCCACTGTTGTTCCTGTCGCATCGCTCTCCGCCGGAGGTGATGGAACATATTGTTCAGGAACAAATATTACGCTAACAAGTTCAAGTGTTAATGTTTCAAATCAATATTGGCAAGGTCCTAATAACTTTTACTCTACTGATCAAAATCCTATCCTTACGAACGCAACATCTGCTATGAGTGGGACGTACACAATCACAGGAAGTGCCACAAGCGGAATTAATTTGGTTTATAATGGTGATTTTGAATTAGGAAATACTGGCTTTGGGAGCGGATATACCAACGGTACAGATCTTGTTCCTGAAGGTCGTTATGCTGTAGTTGCTGACCCACATTCTGTACATGCCAGTTTTATTAGCTGTACTGACCATACACCTTCCGGCTCTTTACAAATGGTTGTAAATGGTGCAGTAGTTGCTCATGTTCCAGTTTGGTCTCAAACTGTAAATGTTGTGCCTGGTACTGACTATCAGTTTACCTATTGGATTCAAAGTGTAGTAGGATACAATCCTTCGCAATTACAATTGTATGTTAATGGCATCGCAGCAGGACCTGTTTACACTGCTTTGACGCCAACCTGTCAGTGGGAACAATTCTTATATAATTGGAATTCTGGCACAAGTACAACGGCTATTTTGGAATTAGAAAACCAAAATGAAATCGCTGATGGTAATGATTTTGCACTTGATGATATTATCTTTCAAGAGGTTTGTTCTGCAGCCGCTTCTAATGGTTCTCAGTCTGGAGGCTCTTTACCGCCGCAAGGATTTACTCCGACTGCATTTGTTGTTATTACGGTAAATGCGGCTGTAACAGCTGGATCTATTGGTACCACTCAATCTATTTGTTCTGGGAATACCCCTGCAACTCTTACATCTATAACGGCAGGAACAGGTTCTGGTACTATTTCATATGAGTGGCAAAGCAATGCCGGAGGGAGTTATAATACCATTAGCGGAGCAACATCAGCTACCTACACTCCACCTGCGTTAACGTCAACAACAAGTTTTCAAAGAAGGACTGTTTCGGTTAGTGGAGGTATTACTTGTTATTCTGCTTATACTACTCCGGTTACTATAACTGTTTCCAATTATACTGCCAATGCGGGTGGACCAAATACAGTTTGTCAATCAGCGACACCTTCTCCCATAACTCTAAGTGGTTCAAGTTTTGGTGGTGGTGCTTCGTCTGCAGCATGGTCATTATACACTGGACCTGGAACATTGAGTAATTCTTCACAAACTACCCACCCAGAAACAGTTACTTTTACCCCACAAGCAAACAATACCGGCACTATCATCATAAAGCTATCGACAAATACAAATGGAGGTTGTGCCATTTCTTACAGAACTATTTCAATATTAGGTTTACCAACAGCTGTAGCAGGAACTGCTATTTCAACATGTTCAAATATCGGAGCAGTTAATATTACCACAGGAGTTAGTGCTTCAAATTACTCAAGTGTACTTTGGACATCTAGTGGTACAGGTACTTTTTCTAATGCAAATTCATTGACTTTAGCGACATATACGCCAAGTCCAGCAGATATAAGTGCAGGAAGTGTCATTCTAACGTTGACTTCAATTGGGAATTCTCCATGTGGCAATGCAGTTTCAACAAAAACATTAACCATCACTACTTTGCCAGCAGCAACGATCACCTATTCCGGCACGCCTTTCTGTAAAAGTGTTGCTACGGCTCAACCTGTCACAATAAGCGGCAGTGGAGCCTATACTGGAGGCACATATAGTGCTTTGCCATCTGGTTTAGCGATTAATTCCTTAACAGGAGCTATCACTCCAAGTTCAAGTAATCCAGGAACCTATACCGTTACTTATACTATTAATGCATCAGGTGGTTGTAGCATAGTTACAACAACTACTTCAGTTACAATTACAGCAGTTCCTACTGCTTCTATTTCTTATATAGGTTTGCCTTTTTGTACTTCTCTTAGCTCCCCGCAATCCGTCTCTTTGAGTGGTACTGGTGCTTATACTGGAGGAATATTTTCTGCTTTGGCGGGATTGTCGCTAAATACTTCTTCGGGTGCAATAACTCCAAGTGCTAGTATAGGCGGTACATATACGATTACTTATACCATTCCTGCCTCAGGGGGTTGCTCTACAGTACCAGTAACAACATCAGTAACCATAACGACTTTGCCAGTAGCAACTTTCAGTTATGTTGGGACTCCCTATTGTTCAAATGCCTCATACCCTTCCCCTACTTTTAGTGGTGGTATTGCAGGTGTATTTTCATCTACAGCAGGTTTGAATTTTCTTAGCCCCGCTACCGGTCAGGTAAATCTTTCCACGAGCACAGCGGGAACTTATACAGTAACAAATACCATAGCTTCATCAGCGGGCTGTGCTCTGGTCAGCTCTACTTCGTCAATTACTATTACCACTTTGCCTGCGGCAACCATCTCTTATGCAGGTACTCCATTCTGCAAATCTGTTGCAACATCTCAAACAGTAACGCAAACTGGCACAAGCGGTGGTACCTATACGTCCACCCCCGCAGGTTTAACAATAAATTCGTTAACAGGTGCAATTACCCCTAGTACGAGTACAGCAGGGACTTATACGGTAACCTATACTATTGCAGCAGCCAACGGGTGCGCAGTAGTAACAGCGACAACAAATATAACTATCACAGCCTTACCTACAGCAGCGATAAGCTATGCGGGGACACCCTTCTGTACGTCATTAAGTTCAGCACAATCGGTCACCCTAAGTGGAAGTGGAGCCTATACTGGAGGCACCTATAGTTCTACAGCGGGATTAAGTATAAATTCAGGGACAGGGGCGATATCACCAAACACGAGTACAACAGGTTCCTACTCGGTAACCTATACCATAGCTGCTTCTAACGGATGCTCTACAGTACCTGTAACAACATCAGTAATAATTACCACCTTACCCGTAGCAACCTTCAGTTATTACGGCTCTCCCTATTGTTCAAATGCCTCAAACCCTTCCCCTACGTTTAGTGGTGGCGGAGTTGCAGGAACATTTTCCTCGACAACAAGTTTGAATTTTGTTAGCAGTTCAACAGGCCAGGTAAATCTTTCAACGAGTACGGCAGGAACTTATACAGTAACCAATACCATAGCTTCATCAGGAGGCTGTGCTTTGGTTAGTGCCACTTCGTCCATTACTATTACCACTTTACCCACGGCAACCATCTCTTATGCTGGCACACCATTCTGTATGTCTGTTGCAAGCGCACAGACGGTAACACAAACAGGCACAACTGGTGGAACATTTACAGCCACCCCGGCAGGCTTAACGATAAATTCTTCTACAGGTGACATCACCCCCAGCACCAGTTCAGCAGGTACCTATACGGTAAGCTATACTATTGCAGTAGGCAATGGGTGTGGAGTAGTGACAGCGACAACACCCATTACTGTGTACGCTCTGATTGTAAATAATACTTTAGATTATACAAACGGCACACATGGAGTGCTCTGCGCAACACCTGCCGAAAATGCTACTGCGGTATTGACGGCTCCCACGGGAACGGTTTTTATTAATGTTGGTTTTGCCAGCTATGGCACTCCAAACGGTACTTGCCCTGCTTTTACGCTAGGCAGCTGCCATGCGCTTACCAGTCAGTCAGTAACAGAGGGGTATCTGCTTGGCAATAATTCTGCTAATATTCCTGCAACAAACACTGTTTTTGGAGATCCCTGCGTTGGTACAGTAAAAAGGTTATATGTTATGGCAACCTACACAGAGCCTTTATGCTCAGGAAATACTCCTGGATCGATAACAGGGACAATGCCTATTGGTGGAAGTGGAATCTATACATATTTATGGGAGAGTAGTACTACTGGTGCATCAAGCGGTTTTGCAGCCGCATCAGGAGCAAACAATTTGCAGAACTATTCTCCGGGGATATTATCACAAACAACCTGGTTTAGAAGAACGGTTACATCTGGCGGATGTAGTAATACTTCGACAACTATCCAGATACTTGTTACTCCATTGCCCATTGCAACCTTCAGCTATTCCGGTACACCCTATTGTACCAATGCCAGTAGCCCAAGTCCAACCTTTAGCGGATCTGGTGTCGCAGGCACTTTTTCTTCCACGGCGGGATTGGTATTTGTAAGCACCAGTACCGGACAAGTAAACGTATCCACAAGCACATCTGGTTCATATACTGTCACAAATACCATAGCATCTTCTGGTGGATGTGCCATAGTTTCAGCTA
>CAIOJS010000349.1 GCA_903858655.1 uncultured bacterium
AAAAATAAAAATTATGGAAAATAGTAAGACAGAATTTAAAGTAAAAGGCGAGGAATTGCTCGGAAAGATTAAACAATTAATTCACGAGGGGAACATTCGACGCATCATCATCAAAGACGAAAAGGGACATGTTTTTATGGAAATCCCTCTATCTATTGGCGTTTTGAGTGCTGCGCTGCTGCCTGTTTTCGCTGCGGTGGGTGCTTTGGCGGCTTTTGTCAGTAATTTTACGATAGAAGTAATTAAAAAAGAAAACGATACAGCGGACAAATCCTAAAATAATTTTATGACTTTAAATCCTATAACTGATTCGAATTCATTGAAAGATATTTCGTATGAGATTCGAAAAGATATCCTCCGAATGTTGGCTGAGGCAGGTTCGGGGCACACGGGCGGCTCGTTGGGATTAGCGGACGTGTTCACGTGCTTGTATTTCTCTGCAATGAATCATCAACCTGAAAACCCTTCGTGGGAACAGCGTGACAGATTGATTTTGTCCATCGGGCATGTCGCGCCTGTGTTATATGCGACTTTGGCTCATGCCGGTTATTTTCCGAAGGAGGAATTAAAAACCTTGCGCCAATTGGGTTCGCGGCTTCAAGGTCATCCCGGACGCGACCACGGTTTGCCCGGATTGGAGCTGTCGGCAGGTTCTTTGGGGCAAGGGCTGTCGGTGGCGGTGGGCATGGCTTTGGCTGCCAAGCTGAACCGCCAAACGCATCGCATCTATTGCATTTTGGGAGACGGCGAGTTGCAAGAAGGTTCGGTTTGGGAAGCTGCGATGAGTGCGGCGCATCATCATTTGGATAATATAATTGCTATCGTTGATCGTAATCAGCTTCAAATAGATGGAAAAAATTCTGACGTCATGGAAATTGAACCCTTGGCGGACAAATGGAAATCTTTCGGATGGATAGTGACCGAATGCGACGGAAATAATCATTCTGAAGTGTTGGACGCGATAAATTTCTGTAAAAAACAAGAAAACAAGCCTCAATTGATACTCGCTCACACCATAATGGGAAAAGGCGTGAAGGAGATAGAAAATGACTATCATTGGCACGGAAAAGTGCCTTCGAAGCAGCAAGCCGAAGATTTTATTTTACATTTAACGAAATAGTTAGGATGGAAACATATATAAATAAAGGTAACAAGTCAACGAAAGTCGGTTTCGGGGAGGGAGTTTTTTTAGCCGCGACGAATTTGGACGAAGTGGTTGTTTTGGGAGCAGATATCACTGCCTCTGTGGGTTTGGACGTTTTTGCGAAAAATTTCCCCCATCGGTTCTTTTCCTTAGGCATCGCAGAACAAAATTGCGTAGGCGTGGCTGCCGGATTGGCTTTGAGCGGAAAAATACCCGTTTTCTCCACCTACGGAGTCTTCGCAGCTTTGCGCACAGCCGATCACATCCGCATTTCTGTCTGCTACAATAATTTGCACGTGATTATTGGCGGTGCACACGCCGGAATTTCCGTTGGACCCGATGGCGCTACGCATCAAGCCCTTGAAGATATTGCTGTGATGAGAGTTATGCCCAACATGACGGTAATTTCTCCCTGCGACGCAACGCAGACGGCGCTTTTGACCAAACGGGCTATTGAAAACCTGAAAGGTCCTGTGTATATACGTTTTGGACGGGAACCTGTGCCTGATTTTACGTCGGAAGATCAAGAAATAGAAATTGGGAAAGGGCAGGAGTTATGTTCCGGCAACGATATTACTTTGATTGCAACGGGGCATCTCGTTTGGGAGGCAATTGAAGCTGCCAGGCATTTGCGCGAGCAGGGAATCCATGCGCGCGTTATTAACTTGCATACAATCAAACCGATTGATGCCGAAATTATTATTAAAGCAGCCAAAGAAACCCGACGCATCGTAACTTTGGAAGAACATCAAATCCACGCGGGCTTTGGCAGTGCAGTCGCAGAAATTGTCGTTCAGAATCATCCCGTTAAGATGAAAATGATTGGTATTGAGGACCGTTTCGGTGAATCGGGCAAACCCGAGGAATTGATGCATAAATTTAAACTCACTGGGGATGAAATTTTTTACACCGTAAGTCGTTTTCTACATGATAACCTATAATTTAGAAATGAAATTCTTCAAATCATCCAAATTCCTTATTATTATTTTGCTGATACTTATGGTTGGCTATTATCTGATTTTAAAAAAAGATGATTATAAGGATTTGAAAAATAGTCCTGTAGCTTCTGAATCGGACAGTTCTTCTCCAAAGAAATCTTCCACAGAAACAAAAAATAACATCGCATTTCCTTTAGATACGGCGAAAAGTATTGATTTTTTGATGGGAAAATTCAATCCCGCCAAGGATACTTCATTTACGCTTGTTGACCCCGAATATGCAAGTGGAGGCGATTTTTACCTCCTGAAAACCACTTACAAAGCGTTTATGCAAATGTTTTACGCGGCGCAACACGATGGGGTGAAGCTGCAAATAATTTCAGCGACTCGGAATTTCACGTATCAGAAAAATATTTGGGAACAGAAGTGGAGCGGCGGACGCATCGTGGAGGGAAAAAATTTGGCGAAGACGGAACCCGATCCTCAGAAACGGGCGGAAATTATTTTGAAATACAGTTCGATGCCGGGCACTTCGCGCCATCATTGGGGCACCGACGTGGATCTGAACAACATGAATGATTCTTATTTCACGGGTGCGACGGGCAAAAAGGTGTACGATTGGTTGTGCGCGAATGCTGCCCGATACGGTTTTTGTCAACCTTTTAATTCCAAGAAAATGAGACAAAACGGTTATGAGGAAGAAAAATGGCATTGGTCCTATTTGCCTTTGTCGAAGTATTTTTTGGAAGAATATCAACGGAAAGTGCATTATGACGATATCAAAGGATTTGCGGGCTGCGAAACGGCTCAAAAACTCGATGTGATTAAAAATTATGTGATGAGTATCAACAAAGATTGTTATTGATTTTCAGACTTATTTGTCCTTTGTTTATTATGCGGAAAAATTAAGATAAAATGCGTTTGATGTCGTTGATTTTCTGTTCGCGGGCGAAAGAGAAGGTTTTGTCGGCAGCGTTGCAATGCTCATATAAATTCAAGGATTTTTCTAAAAATACTTTGGCTTCAGTGGAAACTGTTTCGCTTCCCATCGCGATTTCCTGCAGAATATCCGCCAGAATTTCGATATTGACGACATTCAATCCTTGAAATTTATTTATATAGTCTTCGCTTTCCGCTTTATCAAGCGTTAAAAACAAAGGCAGGTCAAAGGCAAGCTCGTCTTTCATTAAAGTTTTTGCGTAAATGAATTGCGTATCCAGAGTGATGGCAAAATCTTTTTTTTTGCCGATGAGTTTGTTGAAAATGGCTCGCAATATACCCCCTCTCTCTTCAATTTCGCGCATCAGATACTCTCTTTGTTCCATATTGCTTTAAAATTTAATGTTTTACTTCGGATTTAGATTGGTGATGATGCTTTCAGATGGATTGTTTAGGACATATTTTAGGACGATAGGACAGGATTATTCTTCAACATAAAAATACTATTTCACAAAAATAAAAAAAACGCCTGAATTCAGGCGCTTTTTCTTTTAAAACTGATCATGGCAAATGAATCAACATTAAATCTCTTCAATATTTATCTCCCCATTATTGTCCGCATCCAAATTTGCGGCATAAGCAAAGCGATAGGTTGATGGAATAGTCCTCAAATCAATAATTACGGGTTCGTCTATGTCGAGAGAATATGTTCCGACTTCCGGGACCGTAGTGACAGCATCAGAATCGCTAAAAAACAGACATGCAGCGAATTCGGTCATGTTAGAAACCGACCAGGTTTCCTTGCCTTTGAATCGGATGTCTAACAATTTTATCTGACTCGGTTCCAAAGCGATGGAAGTACCGCCATCATCATTTGGTTTTTTGTTGGCAGCACGCATCGAATGTACATCAAAATATAAATCAATTTTTTCAGGATTATCCTTAAAATGAGTCATCAGAGCGCCTTCGTCTGCAAAGAGGGCGTTTGCCGTTGCAATGCGAAGCGGTTCAAGGTCTTTTGCCGTATCATTAATTTTTTTCATGGCGGCAACGTGCAAGTTATAGCAATTCAATAATTCTGTTTTTGTGGCGATGATAAAATCTTTAACATCAGCCAAATCTGCATCCGTACCGATGCTCACAGCTAAGGTATTTAATGCTGTGATGCGATCATATTGTGGTCCGCTGATAAAAGGAGTTCTTTTGTGAGGTAGCAACGCCTTTGCTTTCGGTGAATTTTCGCGATACACGGCATAGATTTGATTTTCAATATCTAATATTTTTTCGTTAGTCAAGGTTTCAAACAAAAGATTCATGGCTTCTGTTTGTCCCTGAGACATATTGAAGGCACTCTGATATAATCCATATCCGTTGGTCCATGCCACATGAAAGGGTTCATAAAATTCAACCAGGTCCTGAAAGAAATGTTCAAGTATCATGGCTTTAATTTGAATGAAATGAAATGAGTCCAGGGTGTTCATTAAAATAAAGCTTCCCTTGGTGACATTGTTGTGATGATTAATTCCAAAATAAGGTTTCATAGTTTTAATTTTTTTTAGTTTATAAATAAAATGCTATGGCTTTCGTCAAATAAAATGCAAATGTAGTCATAAATTGAACGCTACGCAAGTTTTTTTTTCATTATTTTATAT
>CAIOJS010000350.1 GCA_903858655.1 uncultured bacterium
ATTGCAATTAAAAGTACTATTACAATTGACATTTCTGACTTAGTAAGTGGAATGTATTTCGTGAAAGTAACTACTGATAAGGGAACTGTGACGAAAAAAATTATTAAAGAATAAACGCCCCGTGGGGCGGAGGTTAGGCGGAGGTTCTACCTCCGTCTTTGTATCATTTTAGACTTTTGCCTATTAAAAAAACAATTTAGCAATAAAACAATTTAGCAATACAACAGATAGCCTTATCACATTTCCCGTACATCCGCCCTCACCATTTTTGGATAAAGAGGCGATTCAACGATTTTCTTTATGGATAAAAGATTATAGAAAGGCGTTTCGGTGATATAGGCATTGATAATTAGGGCAGGCACCATGCCGCCAATGTCGCAATGCACTTGGTAGATAATTTTTGTCACACCTTTGCTGATCGGTATCAATTGCCAAGAACCAACAAGACTGGGCACGCGCACTCTACCGGAACGTTCGGGCAAATAGGTTGGTACAGCTTTCAAAGCAACAGTCACGGTTTTTGTTGCAGTATCTTGTGTAACTTTATAATAGGTGCAGGCATCTCTATCGGAAACGGGCCAAGGCGCGTGTATCACATAATAGGTGTAGCCCGAAGAGCTACTTGTTTTTTTTAGACGTTCAGAAAACAGACAATTCTTCATCCATTTTGGATACTCCGAAACACTATCTATCAAAGATAATATCCCTGATAAATTTGATTTAACGGTCACTTCTCCCTTGAATTCTTGCACGTTGGAATTTTCAAAGCTACGCGTATATATTTTTATGCCTTGGTCGTTGGTGCGCAATTTCCATTCTTGCGAATAAGAATTGAACGAAAATAATAGTAGGGTAAATATGGATAAAAATAGTCTTAGTGCGCTCATGGATGCTATGTAAAATTAGTACAGATGTAGGTAATCGTCAACAAAAGTAATGAATTATTCTCTAATACTAGCATAAATTTCTGAGTTAAAATTATGCTAGTACCATAATTATTTTAAATTTAATATCTTACGGCATCTTACTTCACAACAACTTTAAAGTTCATAATTCTCGTTTCTCCATAAAGATTCAAGCTATAAACACCTGCAGAAAGTTTGTATGGCGCTAAATTGATTTGCGTGGTTGTTGTTATTTCTTGTTTGATAACAGCACTCCCCTTAGCATCATACAACGTAAGTTTTATCTTTTCTTGCATCGCGTCGCTTATGTTGAGGATGCCGTCATGATTCACAGGATTGGGAAAAACATCAAATTTCGTTGGTTTCGTTTCCTTGATTCCTATGGTGGATGATAGCAAATTGATATTGTCCACATAGATGTTGTTGCCCCACAAACCAATATTTCTGAACGCAACTAAGAGATGAGCAGTGCCTACATAAGCAGATAAGTCAATGGTGTCGGTGCGCCATTCAGCAGCAACGGGTGTGAAGTAGTTAGAACTGTTGGGAGCAGTAGCTAAAGCATCGCCCCATTTCTTATACAGTTGTGTGAATGTTGCTCCGCAATCCGTAGAAACCAACACGGCTAAAGTATCCGTATATTGCCCGCCATAACAAGCATGAGCCACATCAAATATCAACTTATGCGAATCAGGATTGTTAAAATTGAGCGACACACGCATATCGTCCCAATTGGCGTGAGAATCATTATCAAAGTTATCGAAAATAGCACATTGCGAGCTACTACCATAGCCTCCCGCAGCAGCATTTAATGACCATTGCGCACCATTGTCTGGATTCACTATCATGATTTCGCTTGGCGGGAAACTTGCCTGAAATCCTTCTTGAACCGTAGTGGGAGGAACAAAATTACTAACCGTAACATACAAAGAATCCGTGTCCGAATTCCCATTGCCATCCGTCACCCTCAGAGTTGCTAAATACGTTCCGGCACCATTAAAATACACATGGGGATTTCTTAGGTTTGAAGTAGAAGGACTCCCATTCTGAAAAGTCCATAACCAAGAAGCAGAAGCATGATTCAACACAGAATAATCATCAAAATAAAAAGAATCTATCACGCAAACCACGGTCTGTTCTAATTTGTCAACAGTGATTTGAGCCACAGGGTTTGAGGGCTGTTCATATAAAGCACTTTCCCAAATGCCTTTGCCATACGATGCAATCCGAATCTTCCCATCACGATAAAAAGGATGCGCAATATCCGAATTGAAAAAGGTTGGCAAACTATCATTCACAATTTGCCAATCGGGCAAGGTATTGTTGCGATAAAACACCGTACGTCCCGAACAAAAATAAATTCCGCCGTCAGTGTTCGCTATGTTGGCAATACTATGTGCTTCTTCCCCACTAATAGTCGCTGTATATAAATTGGTCCAAGAGTTGCCACCATTCGTAGTTTTGAAAATCTTAGCACCATCAGCGCCATAGGTATAAGCAATCCATAAAATGTTTGCATTGGTATAATCTAACGACAACAACATCACGCGGCTATTGCCTGCGGGTATCGTAATAGAAGTCCAGTTCACCCCGCCATCCGTTGTTTTCCACAAAGTGCCCACATTGCCCGATTGCGGCTGTTGATTCACATACATCACCTGCGGATTACTTCTCGAAACTTCAATATATTTCACCTGATCATTGGTGTTGCTGCCAAAAGTTTTCAATAAAGAATAGGATGCTCCACCATCGGTGGTCTTCCAAAGTTTGTTATCCTTTCCAAGAAAACCAATGTTGTAGCAAGACGGAGAAAACGCTATCTCACTCGATTCTCCTGCATAATAACTTTCATTCGGACTCAAGCCCATGCTGAACGAACCCACAGGATCGGTGATAGTTTGGGGTAAATACTTCCCACCAATATCCGAAAAATACGTTTTCATGTTATTCCCCGGATTCACATAACCTGTACTGGCTTCTCCCCCACCCAATGATAAGAAATTCCCTGCTCCATAATCTTCATAATACGCTATGTTGCCATTATGATACAAACCGCCCACCAACACATCTTCGTTCCATCCCGAACCAAAGCCCCAATACTCGGCGCCTCGGATACCTGCAGTTTTATGTATTGTGGATGTAGCGAAAAAATCGGGAGAAGTGTAAATTCCCCCATCCGTCGTTACCCAATAATTGCTGCCTATGGCTCTAAAATCCTGCACATCCACATGCATGCTCAAATTGCCACCCGAAACATAACCCGACACAGGCGTATAACTTGCCCCGCCATCGTTCGAACGCCAAATATTCAATCCACCGACCAAAATCTTATCGGGGTCGGTAGCCGAAACCATGATAGCACAATTATAAAACCCTTGATGATATGTCCAATCGGGAGTGCCGTAAGCCAGGTTTTGATGCGTGGCAGTGTAAGGTCCGCCATCCGGACCATTCGGCAAAGTCCACGTTGTGCCGCCATCCGTACTTTTATACACACCGATATATCCAAAATCATCCGTCTTAGCTTCACCAATCAAATACACATACACACGGTTCGCATCGGCAGGCGTCACTCCTATCCGTGCGCCACCATCTGTGCGATTCGCATCCGTAGAACTATACCAACCCGAAGTCTGCAAGGTCCATGTTTGTCCCGAATCCGTAGAACGATAAAACTCACATATTTTTGTTGTGGGATTATCTTTCACCAGATAAACCATGCTGCTATTGGTCGGATTGCATTTAATATCAAAACATTTTTCACTATACACCTCCGTAAATGTAGCCCCACCATCTGTTGATTTATACAAACCAGCATCCCCAGCCACAAACACCCATTGCGTATTGGCAGGATGTATCAAAATCTCGTTCACATTCAAACTACTTGTTGAAATCACCGTTGCCCAGGTGGTTCCGCCATCCGTACTGCGTTTCACATTACCGCCGCAACCTGCAAACACGATATCGGGATTCGTCGGGTCAACTTCAATTGCCGTAACACCTCCAAAATTCTCTCCCAGCGAAACACATTTCCACGACGTGGCGCCATCCACGCTTTTATACACTTCGCCAGGCTCGGTGCCGCAATACATCACATTGGGTGCCGCCACGCATTGGTCAACCGAATACACGTTCGTTTGGTCGTTGGCAGGTTGGTTGGTGTTGTCCCACACCTGATAGGGTCCAACGGGCGACCATTTCATCATTGATTTTTGTTGCGTTTTATGCTGAAGCTTGCTTCTATAGTGCTGTTCGCTCGCCATCTGCTCCCCTTCTTGCCACGGAATCACATAACCCGCAGCATCCAACCTACTTTCCACAGCCCTGCGCCAACGAATATAATACTGCGTATGATACGATTTCACAAACGCATGCTCCTCATAATATTCCTTATACAAAGCATCCACTTTAAACACGTTAGGGTTCTCAGAATACATTTCCTGTGCCCATGCCGGCAGCGTACTAATTTCATGTGCCGAAGGTTTATACATCACCTGAGCACTAAGGCTAAGCCCCATAAATACCAAACAAACCAAGAAGAATATCAGTTTTTTCATAACAATACTATATTAAATAAAAGATGATACAAAATTAGGCAAAAATAATTACATGTAAATAAAAACTTGCAACTAAATCAAAAAACATGAAACCTAGAACTACTAACCCTGGAGTCAGAGCCGTTTCGACAGTCATCTGATGACTCCAAGTCATCTGATGACTTAATCATACGAAATATAAATGTTGATAATAAAATGGATTCGCGGATAATATTTCTGATTCGCGGATAATATTCCTGATTCGCGGTTAATATTTCTGATTCGCGGATAATAATCCTGATTCGCACTTAATAATCCTGATTCGCACTTAATAATCCTGATTCGC
>CAIOJS010000351.1 GCA_903858655.1 uncultured bacterium
TGAATTATTATTTGTACTTTTGCTCTTGAAGTTTGATGCCGATGCGTTGAACTAAAAAATGAGTGGTGTTTTTATGAATCTATTGATACGTATAGTTGTTGTCTGTTTTTTGGTGGTGGTTTCTGATGTGTATTTTTATCGGATGCTCAATAGGGTGTTCTGTGGAACGCTTAAACAAAGACGTTGGCTGAAAATCGGAATCGTCTTGCTGTTGTTGCTGTTCGTTGTGTTCGAGGCGGGGGTTGTGGTGGTGGTGGGTTATCCCGAAGACAACTATGTCAAATATCGCCAATTGTTTCTGTTGTTGGACGCGTTTATGTTGGTGTATTTGCCGAAGGCTTTGGTGGCTTTGGTGTTGATGGGCGTGGATGTGGGGTGGCTTTGCATCAAATTATTGAAGGCGATGATGGGCAGGAAAAAGCTTGGGAGGCTTCCGAAAGGAGTTTTTGTGGGCGCGTTGGCGTTGTATGTTGTGTTTTTGGGCATCACGGTGTATGGTTTTGTGTATGAGAAAACTAATGTGAAGTTGGAGAAAGTGGATGTGTGGTGCGACAAGCTGCCGCGCGGGTTTGATGGATTCACCATCGTGCAAATTTCGGATGTGCATTTGGGAAGTTTCACCCAAACGAACACCATCGCCCGCAGTGTTGAGATGATTAATGCGGCGAAGCCCGATATGTTTGTGTGTACGGGCGATATGATTAATGTGAGCGATGAAGAGATGGCGCCTTACATCCCCCTGATGGCGGCGATACGGGCTCCTTATGGCAAATTCAGCATCTTGGGCAATCACGACATCGGCGATTATTTTACGTTGAAGAAGCCGAAGAATCAGGAGGGGATTACCAAGAATTTGATTGCGAATGAGCAAAAGATGGGTTGGGTGGTGCTGATTGATAGTGGGTGTTATATCCATAAAGCCGGCGATTCGATGGCACTGATAGGCGTGAACAACTGCGGAAGTTTCCCTTTCAAACATTCGGGCGATGTGGGGAAAGCGATGCGGGGCGTGGGTGCTGCGGATTTCAAAGTCTTGTTGTCGCACGATCCTGATTTGTGGGAGAAGGAGATAGTGGGCAAGACCGACATAGCGCTTACCCTTTCGGGACACACCCATGCGATGCAGTTGGCTTTTATAACCCAACTGTTTCAGGTGAGTCCTTCGATGTTTAAGTATAAAGAATGGTATGGATTGTATGAGCAGGGCAAACAACAAATTTATGTGAATCCCGGCTTGGCATATAGCGGTTTCGCGGGCAGAATAGGCACCCGACCGGAGATAACGGTCATCACCCTGAGAGCAAAAAAATAAATATTATCAGATAATTGGGTTCATTCTCATGAGTTTTGTTTAAATTTACACCTTAAAATTATTGCTATGACTCTTACCCTTATTTTGTTCGTAATTGTTTCACTTTTAAGTGGAATCATCCTTGGTTGGCTTTTGCAAAATGCGAAAATAAATCAACAGAAAGGCAAACTTGAGGAGGCAGAACGCGCTTTGATGGAGAAAACTTCGGATTTGGCAAGCCTGCAACGCTTGGAAATGGAGAAGATGGAGCTGCTGAAAAAGCATATCACGGACTTGGAACAACAACTTATCACCGAAAGGGAAAAGAATTTTCAATTGGGCGGCAAATTGGCAAAAGCGGAAGAGCAAAATTTGAGTCTGACGGATAAACTTGCGCAGCAGAAACAAGAGGTGGAAGACATCTCGAAGAAGTTTCTGACGGAGTTTGAGAACTTGGCAGGAAGGATATTGAAGCAAAACACGACGGATTTCACCCTATCGAATCAGAAAAACATATCGGACATCTTGAATCCGCTGAAAGAAAAAATCACTGCCTTCGAAAAACAAGTGCATGAGACCTACGAGAAAGGCATCAAAGACCAAACTGATTTGAAGGCGGAACTGAAAAAGCTGCAGGATTTGAATCTCAACATATCAAAGGAGGCGAACGACCTGACCAAAGCACTGAAAGGCGACACCAAGAAACAAGGCAATTGGGGCGAGTTTGTTTTGGAAAGAATCTTGGAACGTTCGGGATTGACCAAAGGGATGGAATATGAAACGCAGTTCACCACACGCAACGAGGATGGGGAAATGATACGCCCCGACGTGATTGTGAAGCTGCCCGAAAACAAACATATCGTTATTGACTCCAAAGTGTCGCTGAAGGCTTATGAGCAATATGTGAATGGTGATACGGCAGAGGAAAAAGACCGCTACATCAAACTGCATGTGGAATCTATCAAAGGTCATGTGAAAGGATTGAGCGATAAAAGCTATGCCCATGCCGACGTGATTAATTCGCCCGATTTTGTGTTGATGTTTATGCCAATAGAATCCTCGTTTAGCATCGCCGTGCAAACAGATTTGGAACTGTTTAATTATGCATGGGACCGTAGGGTGGTTATCGTGAGTCCCTCCACTTTGTTGGCAACGTTGAAAACCATAGAATCAATATGGAAACGGGAAAAACAAACCCAAAATGCAATAGAAATAGCAACGGAAGGTGGGAAACTCTATGATAAGTTTGTTGGATTGGTGGATGATTTGAAGAAGATGGGCAATCAGTTAGACACGGTGCAAAAGACCTATAAAGATGCAAGCGGCAAATTGTATTCGGGCAGTGGCAACTTGATTGGAAAGGTGGATAAGCTTAGGCAATTGGGCGCTAAAACTGCCAAGAATCTTCACTGTGCGAGGATTGTTATGGTAGGCGACTATCGGTGCTGAAGACGAGAAGCCATTCTTTGCCCACGTGTACAGATCGTTGTTACTATTGATGTTTTGATCAACACCGCTAAAAA
>CAIOJS010000352.1 GCA_903858655.1 uncultured bacterium
AATTCAGGTTGCATTTAGAGCAATTCAAGTTGCATTTGGAGCAATTCAAGTTGCATTTGGAGCAATTCAAGTTGCATTTGGAGCAATTCAAGTTGCATTTGGAGCAATTCAAGTTGCAAACGGGGAAGAATTGAAATGAAGTGTTTTTATACAATTTGTTTTATCCGATAAATTTATTAATCAGATAGTTATACAAATTGTTCTATTATTATTTGCTTAGTGTTTCTCAGTGCTCTCCGTGCCTCCGTGGTCTTTCCCTTGGTATTTGGAGCTTGGAATTTGAATCTTGGGTCTTATGGTCTCCCCCCCCCCGCTTACTCCTTCTTCTTCGGTCTGCTATGTCGCAACACCTTAGCCTCGATAAAGAAAATAATCTCTTCGGCTATGTTGAGTGTTTGATCGCCCACGCGTTCTAGTTTGCGGATAACCGCCAATAGATTCAAACTCTGTTCGGCACAATCAGGGTTTTTGCGAATCATGGCGCAAATCTGTTTGTTGGAGTTCAGATTGATTTCGTCCAATTTTTTATCTTTATAAAACAAATTTGCTACCAAATCTTTGTCTTCCTTTTCGAATGAATTGAAAGCTTCGGTAATCATCTCAATGCTCGTTTCAAACATTTCGAGGATGCGGGTTTCTTCCAACAATTCTTTGGGGAAAGGTTTGTCGGCATCGCGGATGATATGCGAGATGCCGTTGGCATAATCGCCGATGCGTTCCAGGTTGTAATTGATTTTGAGGGCAGCCAACACGAAGCGCAGGTCAATGGCGACGGGATTAAAGAGTGCGAGGATTTTTTCGCAATCCATATTCAGTTTCAGTTCGAAGGCATCCACGCGTTTTTCGTTCACATGAATTTCGTTGGCAATTTGTTTGTTAAATGTGAGGATAGCTTCTTGCGATTTTTTGAGTTGGTTTATCACCAAACTCCACATCTCCATCACATCGGATTTCAATTCTTGTATTTCTGTATCTAAATGAGTCATTTTATAAAGGATTTTAATAGAATTAATAAGGATAAATAAGTATCAACCGAAACGTCCGGTGATGTAGTTTTGGGTTTTGATGTTTTGAGGATTGATAAACATGGTCTTGGTTTTATCATATTCGATGAGTTCGCCGAGATAGAAAAAAGCGGTGTAATCGCTCACACGACCTGCTTGTTGCATATTGTGTGTAACGATAACAATAGTATATTTATTTTTCAAATCATAAATCAATTCTTCAATTTTAGAAGTCGAAAGAGGGTCTAAAGCCGAAGCAGGTTCGTCCATCAAAATCAAGGAAGGCTCGATAGCCAAGGCGCGGGCGATGCACAATCGTTGCTGCTGTCCGCCCGAGAGTTCGTAAGCCGATTTCTTCAACTTATCTTTCACTTCATCCCAAAGGGCAGCTTGTTTCAGCGAGCGTTCTACGATTTCGTCTATGCTGTCTTTGTGGTCGTAGCCGTTCACGCGCAAACCATAGGCAACATTTTCGTAGATAGATTTCGGAAAAGGATTGGGTTTTTGAAACACCATGCCGACCGACTTGCGCAGTTCGTCCACCACGATACCTTTTTTATAGATGTTTTCGCCTTCCAAAAGAACATCGCCTGTGATTTTCACACCGGAGATTAAATCGTTCATACGATTGAAAAGACGCAGAAAGGTTGACTTTCCGCAGCCCGAAGGACCGATGAGTGCCGTTACGGTGTTAGCCTTGATGGCGAAGTTAATATTTTTGAGTGCATGAAAATCTTTATAATACAGATTCACGTCTTTGGTTTGTGCTTTCAACATTTCGTCCGCAATGTCGGGAAATGTTTCTTGAATTTCTAAAGTGTTGGTGAGATTCATGGATTAATTCATTTTATTTTTTTTGCCGAAATAGCGGCGGAATACGTTTGCCAGTAGGTTGGCGATAAGAACAATCATTATCAATACGAAAGCGGTTCCATACGCCATGGGGCGACTGGCTTCCATATTGGTGCCGCTTGTGGTCAACACATACAAATGGTAGGGCAGCGCCATCGCCTGGTCGAACATGGAATGGGGAAGTTTGGGCAGGAAGTAGGCTGCCACGGTGAAAAGTATGGGAGCCGTTTCGCCCGACACCCGACTGATGGAGAGTATCAAACCCGTGATGATGTTGGGTGCAGCAATAGGAAGCACCACGCGGCGTATCGTTTGCAGTTTGGTTGCTCCCAAAGCATAGCTGCCGATGCGCAGATGGTCGGGCACCGACTTGAGGGCTTCTTCGGTGGTGCGTATGATGACAGGCAGGGCTAAGAGTCCGAGGGTGAGCGAACCTGCCAATATGGAATCGCCAAACTTGAGTTTGTTCACAAACAAAGCCATGCCGAAGAGTCCGAAAACGATGGAAGGGATGCCTGCCAAATTGTTGGTCATGGAACGCATGAATTTCTTTAGCCAATTTTCTTTCAGATATTCGTTGAGATAGATGGCAGACAAAACGCCGATGGGGAAGGCAAAAATCATACTACCTGCAATGAGGCAAAGCGTGCCGACGATGGCGGGAAAGATACCGCCTTTGGTCATGCCTTCTTCGGGCATTTTGGTTAAAAAACCCCAATTGATTACCGAAATGCCTCTGAAGATGATGAAGCCAAGGATGACAAACAAAATGCCAACGACTATCATACTTATCAATCCGAAGATTGAAAAGGCGATTTTTTGTTTTATACGTTTATGGATAAATGACATCATGAGCGCTTGCGGGATTTAATCAGTTCTACGGATGTGTTGATGATAAGTGTGATGAGGAAAAGCAATATGCCCAAGGCAAACAATGCTTTGAAATGCAAACCGCCATAGGATGATTCGCCTAATTCGGCAGCGATAGTTGCAGGGATGGTACGAACGGGTTGCAGAAAGGTGTGGGGAATCACGCCTGCATTACCGGTGACCATCAACACAGCCATCGTTTCTCCTACGGCTCTGCCGATTCCTAAAATGGAAGCTGCTGTGATACCCGAACGAGCATACGGAACGGTTACGCGAGTGATGGTTTGCCAACGGGTGGCTCCCAATGCCAAGCTTGCTTCTTTGAGCGAGGTGGGCGTGGTGCGCAGCGCATCTTCCGATACGGTGATGATGGTGGGCAATGCCATGATGCCTAAAATGATGCTACCTGCTAAGGCAGTTTCGCCTACAGGCAAATTAAAGAGTTGTTGAATCAAGGGAACCAAAACCACCAAGCCGAAAAAACCATACACTACGGATGGAATCCCTGCCAACAGTTCGATGACCGGTTTCAATATGTTGCGCAAGCGTTGGCTGGCGACCTCTGCCATAAAGATGGCTGTTGCTAATCCTAAAGGCAGAGCAATGAGAATGGCACCAAAACTCACCCAAAGTGTGCCTAATATTAAAGGTAACACACCGAATTGTGGTGCAGGCTCAGATGTGGGATACCACTCGGTGCCTGTTACGAAATCTTTTATGGAGATTTTGGTAAGCGGAATCACGTGTCCTTCCAAATGCTGAGGAACATATTTATCGGAAAGATAAGCAAGGATGCCCGGGTTTTTCTTAATGAGTTCATTGATTTTGGAAGGGAGGTTCTCGAAGTTTGCACCCAGTTCATCATCGGTGAAATAGGTTGACAGGTCGTTGATAGTGAAAAGCAATATACTGTCGTTGCTGCCTCCTAATTGTTTCCAATTGGTGATGTCGTAATTAAAAATATCTTTGAGTTGTTTGCTGCTAAGTTCCTTCACCGTATTGTTGTTGCTAACGATGAATTGATATTTCTTTTCAACAGGCGTACTGTTAAACAAACCGATGCCTTCATTGAATAGGAATACAATGATAAAAAGTACCGTCAAACTAGTGACGGTACTACTCGAAAACAAAACTGCACCAAAAACTTTCTCAAATATCTTTAATCTCTTTCGATTCATTGTAATGGTATTATGGGCTTTATTTTATGGGAACATATCCTTCAGCCAAAACGATGGCTTGTCCTTCTGCGGATAGAATATAAGTTATGAAGGGTAAGATAGCTTTTTCGGTGCTTGCAAGATAAAAATAAAACAATGGGCGAGTGATAGGATACGCTTTTGTTTTTGCATTGGCAACGGTAGGCGCAATGTATGTTTTACCTTTATCATAAGAAACCTTCAATGCTTTTACGTTCTTTTCAACATAAGCTAATCCAACATATCCAATAGCTCCTTTTGTTTGACTTACCGATTGCACGATTGCACCGGTGGCAGGCATCAACATAATGTTTGAAGCGAAGTTCTTTTTGTTTAACACATGTTCTTTCACAAATTCGTAAGTTCCCGAACTTGTTTCTCTCGAATAAGCCACGATGGCTAAATCTGCTCCACCCACTTCTTTCCAGTTTTTTATTTTTCCGGTGAAGATACCTTCTAATTGTTCGCGGGTCAATTGGCTAACTCCGTTGGAAGGATTCACGATGAATGATAGTGCATCATAAGCGATAACAGTTTCTTTATATGCTTTGCCTGCTTCTTGAAGTTTTAGTTTTTCATCCATTTTCAATGGACGTGATGATTGGCAGATGTCGGTGGTTCCTGTTAATAAAGCTGATATACCAACTCCCGAACCCCCACCGGTTACGGTTAAGCAAGAGCCTGCATATTTCTTCATAAACTTTTCTGATAGCTTTTGTGATAAAGGCAAACAAGTGTCGCTGCCTTTAATTTTACAGATAACTTTCTGTGCATTGATTACCGAAACACAAAGAATGATTGCGGTTACGGTCAAAATAATTTTTTTCATAATAGTTTTAGTTTTTGTTTTGTATTGTAATTGTTGTTTGTATTAAAATTTATATTGCATGCGCAGGGTGTAAACATTGTCTTTAACATCACCGCCATAGCTGGTAACGCCTGTATATTCGTTCACCACCCAGGCACCATACACTGTCCATTTGATGTTTTCAGTCATTTTATAATTCACACCTATACCTAAAGTTTGATATTTGATATCGGCTGACGATAATTTAGTGGTTCCTGTTTTAGTGGTAACGCCACCATCATCTGAATACGTGTAGGTGGACTTCACATCTTGTCCTTTTACTTTTACGTTGGGGTCATACCAATCATATTTCACCACAAGAGCAAAAGGTGATTTCATGATGTTTTGACATAAGTAAAAGTAAGCAGCGTTAAATTTACGAATGTATGTATCCGTTGCAGGAAGTGTGCTGGTGAAAACACCATTTGGGCTTGTAGAACTTGAAGCTCCTCCGGGTTGTATCCCCATTATATATTCTCCACGTAATTGTGTTATACCGAAAGGAAAATCAAAAGTCAATTGAGCATCAGCACCAAAATATTGTCTTTTTGAATATTGTCCTTTGTTTTCTGCTACTGAATCAACTCCAAAACCCTGAGTCAAACCATCTGCTAAGGTTTGCATGGTGTAGATCTTTTTTGTACCATTATAAACATAACCATTGTACATGGAAACGCCAACACCAACTTTAAAAAATTCGTTTTTGGTAGTACCTGTATAGGCTAGGCGACCAATAAAATCTTTCTTTTCTTTAAAATCAGGGTTAATAGCATCTCCGGCATATAAACCTACTTGTAAATTAAATCCACTCCAAAATTTTACTGTTTTGGGAGCATTAACTACAAGCATAGCACCTAAATCTCTTTCGCTAGGAAATAAAGTTTGGGATGCGCGTGAACGTTCAGGCGACTCACGTAAGCTTGATGAATAATGGATTTCAAATCCAAACGGACGATCATAAACCCCTGCTTGGATGCCGAATGTTTTTAACCAAGGTTCAGTGAAGCTGATGTAAGCATCTTTCAAACCAACACCTTTCTCGGTAGCATCAATCTGTAACACTACTTGAGTCAAATCGGTTACATAAGCAACTTTCAGACGACCTCTGCGTACCATAAAGCGTTTGTCGGTTGCAGTTGAAAAATCTCCGCCCTCAAACGACTTTATGCCTTTATGATCGGCAAGTTGAAATTGGGCTTGTACGTAACCCGAAATTTTAATTCGTTTCAGCAGACCTAAGTCTGTTTTAATTTGGTCAACATCTTTTTTCACTTCTTCAATTTTTGGACTCACAGTATCGCCAATTGCTTGTGGTTTGTCTTGTGCATACATCTTATTTGCGCCAAAGCATAATAAGAATAAAATCATCATAGGAATAAGTTTCTTTTTCATTGTTTATTAATTTTTTTTGTTCAACATTTCTTGTTTAAATTTCACGGTGCAAAATAACTGCTATCATGTTACCTGAACATTAAGTTGACATTAAGTTTGTGTTAAGTTTAATCAGACATTGATTTCACTTTAATCTGGAATGAAACCTATAGTGATAAGTTGCAATCTTATTAGTTGAATCGCGAAATAAAAAAGCGTATAGGTGCTTCACAAAACAAGTTCAACCTAAAGATATATCTACAAGAAAAAGGCTTGCCTCGGAGTTGAAGACAAGCCTTTTTTTGCTTGATAGGTGTTTAGATGCACACAACACACAAGCGGTAAACCCTAGTGCTTGTGCCTGCAACGTAGAATTCTATTTGAATTAATCCACAACTTTAAAATCAATGGTTGCTTGGTTGAGTTCCTTAATCTTATTATATATTGCCTCTACTTGTTTGATATTTTCTGGTGGCACTTTATCCGTCTTCGTTAAGAAATAGCTTGTAATCATAAGCGTGTTGGGTTGGTTGTGAGAAAACGAAATGATCAGACTGCCAAAATCATTATCAATACTAATATTCTCTATAGGCTGAATTATTTCAATGTTTTTATTAAAGGTGATGTTATACGAATAGGTATCTCTACCTTTAAAATCGGGATAAAAGTCAAGCTTTCGTCCCTCGGTATGCAATTGGTTCGTGATGATATGTCGAAACCAATTCAATGTATTTAGTCGGTATGTATTGTTGCCCATTTTTTTCACAGCACTATCACTTGTATATGTAACTTTCACCTCTGTTTTAAATGGAAACACCTGTTGCAAAACGTTCACTTCTTTTTGTTGTAGCTTGGTTCCGGTGCCAATGTCATTAATATTGCTGGCGTACAAATCATTTACAGATTTGTCCTTATAGCCATTCATATAAGTTCCCCGCATCATGGTGGAATATTGCCCTCTTAAAACAACTTTGGCATTGAAGGAAGTAGTACATTTATCCAAATCAACTGTGGCTAATACACTACTTTTACGGTCGTTGTCATTATAAGAACTCATGGGTGTATTCATTTTTCGAAAACTCTCTTTTATCGGGCTCTTGTAATCCTGATAATCATCCAAACTCACTAAACGGGCAATGGTATTCTCGAAATAAAAGGGCACTTCATCCACATAATATCCGAAGTTCGCTTTTTTAGGATAGATTAATTGCAGCGTATTGTTTTTTAATACAACCGCAATCAAAAAATCATTATCAAACATGGGGCTAACAAAATCATCGGAAATTATTCCGACTCGAGTATCAACAACATAAGCTGTATAAAACCCCAAACCTATCTTCGAAATAAGCGCGGCATAAGCAGTATATCTACTAATATCCCGCAGGGTGCCTCCACTAATATATTCCCCGATGCGCTCCAAACGTGGGTCTTCTTTTTTAAAATAGGAGGTATCATTATCGTACGTAAAATTGTTTACAATCTCATTATGGAGTTTAACAAGCTTTACGTATCCCAATGAATCACCCGTAATATCATGTGTATGATCATCAATAAATTTATCAACAGCAATATAACTTTTGTTCTTCACTCCTTGCGCTGTTGCTTTCAGTACGCCTAAAATTGCCTTTTCTTTAAAGGATGCTGCCAGAGTGTAGAGCGGAATGTATCTTTGTTCAAATGAATACGGCAACTCATAAATTAATGCTGATGGCTTAAGCGTAGCTATTACGTAAGGTAATTCGGTGTAAGCACGCCCACCGGCTTCATCCATAGAGCCACTCAGTTTGGTCGAATGCCAATAGTAATTGCTGGTTTGTTCAGCGGTGATTACCGTATCGGGATCGGCTTTATTAAAATACTTTACCACTAAATTCAAATTGTCATCGCTGGCAAGGTGCAAATAATATTCATCCTTATAATCCGCTCCGTTAAAGAAGAAACGCAGGGATGTCAGCTTCTCAAAATTATCGCCATAAGGCATCTGGTAACTATAATGCAACACTAAAATATCACCGCTATCGAGGTTTGTAATGGTTTGTTTAAACTGATCATAATACACAAAATAATCATCCAAGCCCACGCTCGTGACTTTATTGATAGTTTGCTTAATATCAGCTTCCACCTGTGTTCCCCCGGGTTTTACTATCCTGCCTTCAACCCCATTCACTTTCATGCGCGAATAACAATTATTTGGATTTCGCACCTCTGCGTTGTGATAAATATACGAGGCATCAAAGGGTTCGGGAAGCACAAAATTGCTATACCTTACCTTGCCTTTCGCATTCATAATCTTCACCTTTACGCTGCGCTCCACCAAGAAATAAATGAACCCCGCCTTTTTGCCCGAAATAATAATATTGTTGCTATCATATAAGATAATAGCATCTTCGTTTTTGGCGATCATATCAGAGTTTTGTCCGAAAATAGTTACCGACAAAACCATCAGATAGATGAACAGCATTGCGTATCGAAGTTGTTTCATTGCATTAGAATTAAGTATGTTTCAAACGGTCTTAATTGTGGTTCATTAAATTAGATTTTTCAAGGCTGCTTGTTGACATTATTTTTAATAGCACAAAAATACACATATTTTCATACACACACATATCCTGCAAAAATATTTTTCATTAAGATAGAACCTGAGTCCAACGTCATTTGTTTCATTATTTTATTACCAAAGCCCAAAGGGAGTTTGAAGCTTAAATCGAATTTTTTTTATTTGGGCGCATCCCCCCGTGAAAAACGGGGGGTCGGGCTTTACGTTCCAAGTCCTCAGTCAGCGCCGCTTTGGCGTCGCTGCCTTGCGGGCTTTCCTCTCCAATCCCTTGCGCGCGTGCCACCTAGCTATCCTCTCGATTTGTAATAAACAATACCATTCATCCCCAACGTCATTCGTTTCATTATTTTACAAACTAAGCACAAAGAGGGTTAAGTTTAAAAAAAAATGATTATAGAGTGCAATAACCTAATAATAAGCTAAATACAAGTCTTAAAAAGCATTTTCTATCAAAAAAAAATGACTTTTCACCTCCTATCAATGACGATTTATCTCCTGTCAATGGATTTTCACCTCCTATCAATGACGATTTATCTCCTGTCAATGGATTTTCCCCTCCCGTCAATGACGATTTATCTCCTGTCAATGGATTTTCACCTCCCATCAATGACCTCGCACCTCCTGTCAATGACGATTTATCTCCTGTCAATGGATTTTCACCTCCCGTCAATGACCTCGCACCTCTTGTCAATAACGTCGCATCTCCTATCAATGGATTTTCCCCTCCCATAAATGACTTTTCACCTCCCGTAAACGCCGGCAAACCTATCGGAAAAATCAAAAAACCTATCGTCAATGACGTCGCATCTCCTATCAATGGATTTTCCCCTCCCATAAATGACTTTTCACCTTTCGTGCAACTTTAGTATTTGGCTTTTGGTATTTGGAATTTGGAACTTGGGTCTTTTTCCTCCCCCTTGGTATTTGTATCTCGTCCTAGCCGCTAACCACAACCTTATAAATCCTCCTCGTCCCCTCGTCCACCTTAAAGCGCTCATCAATCCGATGCCCAACCACCCACACAATTTTATCATCCGAACACAACAACCATATCTTCGACTTCTCCGTTCGTGGAATCTTCGTATCAATAAAAAAATCACTCAATTTCTTGCGGCTTTTCATGCCCAAGGGATAAAAATAATCGCCTTGCTTCCATCTCCGTAGCGAAAGGGGGAATATAAGCTTATCTCTATCGAAACTGCCACAGTCTTTATCCAATTTTAGTAGCGTTTTCTCCGTCTTTTTATGGTGAGATAGTTGCAAATTCAGCGGAAGCATGATGCTTTTCTCATGCTCTTCAATGCTATAATGCTGAAGGGTAGGGGATGCAGCAAGAGGTTCAATAAACAGACACTGCCTATCAATGAGCAAGCGATTCGTGGCGGAAAAAAACTCCTTGCCCGAATTAGATTCCATAACCGTGCAAATATCCTGACATTGCGCTGCGTTGAAACCAAAGCGAGCGATATATTCATACAAATAATGCGCACAAGGCTGCAACTTTTTCAATTCACTGATTGAAATCTTAACCACACCATCATGGGATTCCACTAAAGGATTCTGGAGTGCTAAGAACTCGCGATAAATGCGCTCCGTATGATGAAGGTTTCCGATAGTTTGCTGAAGTGTTGCTGTAAAATGGGGGTTAAGCTCTTCCAACAAAGGTAGCAACTGATGTCGAATTTTATTGCGAAGATATTTGTTGTCGGCATTCGACGAATCATTGCGAAACGCAATCTTGTTTTCGTTGGCAAAAGCTTCAATCTCACTACGCGAAGCAAACAACAAAGGGCGGATGATATGATTTTGCTGCTGTGGGATACCCGTCAAACCCGAGATTCCTGTTCCGCGAAGCAAATTAATGAAAAAAGTTTCTATTTGATCATCTTTATGATGCGCGGTGGCGATAGCGGTGAACGGATGTTGCGAACGAAGCAGCTCAAACCATTCATAGCGGAGCGCGCGGGCAGCTTCTTGTATGGAAAGTTTCTGTTGTTTCGCATAAGATTTGGTATCAAAACGTTTACAGAAGCATTCCGCGCCGTATTTCTCTTTCGCAATCGTGCGGACCGACAATTCGTCTTCATCTGATTCTGCATCGCGTAAAGAAAAATTGCAATGTGCGATAGCAAACGGATAACCTGCCTGATGAAAAAGATCTACCATCACCATAGAATCCACGCCACCACTAACGGCGAGCAGTATCGTGTCCTCGGCAGCGAAGAGATGTTGTTGCTGAATAAAATTTTTGAAACGGTCAATCATGTCCACAAAGGTAGATAAAATACCGAAAAGAGAGCGTGTCTGTAAACTTTTTTGCAAAAAAAAAAGCACATCGAATGATGTGCTTAGCGTGGCAACGACTGGAATTGAACCAGTGACACAAGGATTTTCAGTCCTCTGCTCTACCAACTGAGCTACGTCGCCTCCTTTGTATTGTGCTGCAAAAGTACGAATAATTTTCATTCTAGCAAGAATATTTAAAAAAAAATGTTGTTTTTCCTTTCTTTAAGGTAACTTTGTACGTTTTTTTTATTCTACTATGAAACTCGTTATTGATTTAGGCAACACATTTCAAAAGATGGCTGTATTTTCCGATACGGAAATGCTGATGCTTTATGCTCCCGAACAGCTACATACAACTTTGTTGCAGGAAGTTTTTGAGCGTTATAACATTTCTTCCTGCCTCCTTTCAAGTGTAATTCATCATGACGAAGCGATAGAAGATTATTTGAATACGCGATGCAAACTTTTTATTTTAAATCATCAGACGCCTCTTCCCATAAAAAATAATTATCAAACCCAGGAAACCTTAGGCAAAGATCGTTTGGCATCTGCCGTGGCGGCTCATGAACTGTTTCCAAATACTAATGTTTTGGTGATTGATGCAGGGACATGCGTGAAATATGATTACATAAATGCATCTGGAGCATATTTTGGTGGCGCTATTTCTCCTGGATTACAAATGCGTTTTTCTGCACTACATACTTTTACCGACAAACTTCC
>CAIOJS010000353.1 GCA_903858655.1 uncultured bacterium
ATACAAAAATAATTAAAAAAATAGACGCCAGAAAAACGAGAATATACTTGATATACCTGGTATAAGTCGTATATTTATAAGTTAGTATGGGGCTAAATGAGAATCCTTGTGCGTCCTTAATGTGGTGGTAGTCATACTTTTCATATAGATGCGTATCCATACGATTATTCATATTATTATAGATATATCTCATTGAAATCTTACTTCCCATAACGGCACTCTGGATGTCTCTAACATCATATGGCTTACCAAATAATACGGGGTTATTTGAGGTATTTGAGATATTTGAGGTATGACCATTCGGTAAAAGAGTTTTTACCATATACTGATCCTCATTGCAATCGAGTGTGTATCCAATGTTCTCGTAATAGTCGCGAACTCCAATGCCGCTAATAACAGTAACCAGCGAACACTCGTACACGCCTGCAATACACTCTGCAACTTTCATTAAAAATTTCCCGATTCCGCGGTGTTGCGAGTTCCCATCCCCTTGGCGTGTATTGAATGTGGCAATATTGCCATAAACGTGCAGTTCTCTAATACGAGCAATCCGCTCCCTTTTACGATAAACAGGTAAGTAATGGAAAGGGGTATTCGTTTTTTCGGAAAATTCGTAATCTGGAATACGAAGACGGCATAGACCAAGTAAACTGGTGTCGTTAAAGTCGTAATCAATCGACCGTTGCGATTGCGGGATTTCAACCGATATGAAAAATTCTGTGCCCTCATTGGCTCGATAGATTCTGACGTAAAGTCTAGCACGGTCCAATTGATTATCGATTAAGCCGTTTCGAACCTCCCTTGAACGAATATCGTAACATTTCATACCCTTTTTCTGCATGTGCTGACTGACCATCTGTTGCAGGTTGCTTCGGATGGTATCGCTAACAAACCCAAGTTGGTTATTTTTGTCGCTTGCTTCCGGAAAGTCTCTCTGAACCCGATTGACACGTGTCCACGGCGGTACAATCGACATGGTATACGCCAAAAAATCAAGAAATTCCGGAAAACGGTTCTCGGCAATTGGTTGCCACACGCCCGATTCCTTCCATTTTCGAATCTGCGTATACGGCAAATCGAGACAAGGGTAGATCTTACAGTAGTCAAGTTGGGCATCATCTCCGTAGAAGATATGACGAACCATTTCATAGTCAATTTCAAGAGTTGTGCCTGGAAGATCTGGCATCAGATGGCCATCGATCTTAAATCCATTATCTCGAATTTGCGCAATTGCCCTAACGCTTTTCTCAAACGTATGGCCTCGATTATTGTAGGCTAGAACAGCGTCGTTGTCGCTCTGTATACCAATTTGGATACGTGTACAGCCAAGTTTTCGTAAATCAGTTAGACTGTACCGATTAATTCGATCGGGGCGTGTTTCTAGTACCATCCCAATCATACGGCAGCATTTCGAGTTTGTGTTCAACAATTGTTCGGCTGCCATAATTCGGTCAATTTGTTTCTGAGATTCCTGTCCGGATACAAGTGGTCGTTCGCGAATGCTGTACAAAAAGTCGGTCAGTTTCGTAGAAAGTGGCGAATTGGTTGCAAATGGGTTTGACCGTATCCATTCTGTCAAGAGATCCGAATACCGGCCGTTGAACCGGATCGAGATTTGTTGATAGAGATTGCACGCGTAGAACATATCAATGGCAGTTTGCAGACGGTATTCACGCGGGAAGCAGTCAAATGTTCCGCCCAACACAATAAACTCCAACTTATCGGGCGGGTGTCCCATGGCTTCAAGTTCGGCTAGACGACGCCAGATTTGTTCGCAAATATTAAATTTCTGGATCTTACCTCGGATAAATGTGCCTTCGCTACTAAGGTAACTACGAGCGATATCCTCTTCGGCGCCATTTGCTTTGCATTCGTTTGGGCACATTGAACAATCTGAATCACAACTTCCTCTTTCACCGCTTAGGGCGATACTGATAGGTAGAACGCCGCTACTGCTTCTGACCAATTTCGAGGTAAGAATGGTTTCAAAAATAAAGGTTTTTTCTAATGTTTTGGATTTCACGAGGTCTTCGTAGATAGTATATAGTTCATGTTTCCTAGGAACGTCTGAAAATACGCCTTTGTGTCGATGTAACAGAGCTTTGAAGATGGACTGGAAGGTCGTCTGGATTTCTTCGAAGTCTTTTACGGGTTGAAGTAAAAATTTGTGAAAGGAGTCGTAGAGTTCGATTACAAACGAGTGTTTAGATAGTTTGCTCATTTTATAGTTATTATAAG
>CAIOJS010000354.1 GCA_903858655.1 uncultured bacterium
ATACAAAAAGGTGACAAAAGGGGACATAAAGTCTGAACTAAGATTTGAAAGATTGAATGATTATAGAATGGGAAAAATATAAAAATAATACAAAAAGGTGACAAAAGGGGACATAAAGTCTGAACTAAGATTTGAAAGATTGAATGATTATAGAATGGGAAAAATACAAAAATGAAACAAAAAGGTGACAAAAGGGGACACAAAGTCAGAACTAAGATTTGAAAGATTGAATGATTATAGGGTTAATTTTTGAAAATGAAACAAAAAGGTGACAAAAGGGAACATCATACGGACAAACCGACACAATTAAAAGCTCATCCGATGAATATCATTCATCGGATGACTATCGAATAGATGTCAAAAACTTTGTTCCGGTGTTTAATATGTTAGGGTTGGGGTTCGGGTTTGCAGATTTGTGAAAATTTAAAACGAATGAACTCATACGATAGTTTAATTCTTTCGGATGAGTAAATAGATTTTACATTTTCTCCAAACTATAACTATCCTTGGCATCTTTGATAATAAACCCGAAGGATTTGATTTCATCACGCAGTGTGTCGGACATAGCAAAATTCTTGTCACGCCTTGCCTGCAGCCTTTTATCGGCTAATTCGATAACGTTTTGCGGAATTTGAAGAGCCACAGCTTTTCTTTCGGCAATTTCCCAGACAGCAAATACACCATTCAATTCCTTAAAGAAATAAAGCAATCCAGCCTTTTCGCCGAGATTCAACTCTTTGACAGGGTTGTTATTTATAAATGAAAAAATTGCCCCCAAAGCCATTGGTGTGTGCAGGTCATTTGCAAGTTCCGAAAAAACCTTGTCTTTCAAATCGAGAACTTTTTTCCCGGTACCTATTCCGGATTCCCAATTCCCTATGTCCGCACCGAACAAATCATAAATATAATCCTGAACCCTTTGCCTTGCTTTATGAGTGGCAGCCAGCCCGTCGAAAGTAAAATTCAGGACAGAACTGTAATGTGAAGAAAACATCAGATAGCGTATATCCAGCGGGTCAATTCCTTTGGCTAATAAATCGCGTACCGTAAAGAAATTGCCAAGTGATTTACTCATTTTTTCGCCTTCAACCTCAAGAAATTCATTGTGGCACCAAAATGCAGTCGGCTCGATACCGTAACCGGCTTTGCTCTGAGCTATTTCATCCTCGTGGTGCGGAAATTTAAGGTCGACACCGCCGGTATGAATATCAAACGGCAAACCAAGTAGTTCTTTCTCCATAACCGAGCATTCGATATGCCATCCGGGCCTACCATCGCATTTTTGGCCGTTCAGTTCAAATTCCCAATATGGTTCGTTTTCTTTTTTTGTTTTCCATAGTGCAAAATCCGATGCCTGTTCACGTTCATACTGGTCGGAATCTATTCTTGTGCCGGGTTTGAAATTGTCAAAATCAATTTTGAACAGTTTTCCATAAAAATCCTGCTTTCTCCATTCGGTAACATTGAAATAAACCGAACCTTCGGAGATATATGCAATGCCCTTATCTACAATGATTTTAATTAATTCCTGCATACCCCACACAAAATCAGTTGCTTTCGGCATAGCTAAAAAGTGATTCTTATCAATTCCAAGTATGGAAATATCATCAAGAAATGATTTTTCGTAGAAATTTGTGAGTTTCATCAGATTATCCATCAAATCACCGGACTGGCTGCCCATATCCGGAAGCCATGCCTGACTGCCCACAGCACTGTCCCTGATGGTTTTATCATCAATATTGGTTATATTCATCACCCAGTCAACATCATAACCGCCAACAACCCTCAAGGCACGTTGCAGCAAATCAGCAAAAAGAAATGCACGCATATTACCTATATGGGCATAATTGTAAACAGTAGGCCCGCATGAATACATACGAACTGTATTGCCCTGCAATGGTGCAAACGGAGCAACTTTCTTTTCTAAAGAATTATATAAATGAATCAGCATATATTTCCCAATTTACGATTTTAGATTTTAGATTTTGATAATTAGCTTTAAATGCACAGTTAAAATATCTAATTCAACTTTGATACTTTCGTAAAAAGTAAGTTTTCTTGTCATTCC
>CAIOJS010000355.1 GCA_903858655.1 uncultured bacterium
ATAGCTCTATACTTACCTTGAACATAATACTCAATTTTATCGCTTGATTGTCTTCGAATAACTTTTGCCCAAGTGGTTTGCCCAATTAATTCTTTCGCAGTGCCTAAATGCCATTTATACGATTCCATATCTTTGCAGAATACTAATTGACCCTCAACGTTTAATCCATTATAAACCACATTCAGTGCATGTCTTATATTAAAATGAATAGGTTTACTACGACCCAAATACATTCTTGGTAAAAACCCAAGCAAAGAACCACATCGCCATTCAAAATGAATTCCAATATCTATAAAGAGCCCACTGTCCACAATTTTTACAACTATGCCTTCGTATGATTCTCCCACTTCAAGCTCTGCTTTCTTAAATTGAGGTATCGCTCCATCTAAAATGATTTTTAAAGGGTCTTTTCTTATCGAGTAGATTTTACAGAAAAATATTTTCTCTTTCAAAATAGGAGCAATGGCTACCCACGATTCATAATCATTATATTTCCATGGCATGTGATTGTAGGCAATGAAAGCATAGATACCTTTTACCATTGCCAAAAATCCGGTTTCTTTTGTCTCCATAATCAAAAATGGAATACTATCGGAATTGTGATGGTGGATTTCAAGCTCCTCAACAATTTTATCCGTCCAATCTTTCTTTTCAGGGAGCACAGACACCTGAGATTTTAAAACAGATTCAAGCAACGCTATCATTTTGTCTTTTGATTCAAGCTCTTTTTGTAAGCCTTTATTTTCAATGGTCAGCAATTCAAACTTATGTTGAAGCTCTTCCATTTCATGACTCAATGGAATTTGATTGTCATTTTCAGAGGCTTTTCTTTTTGATGTTGGAATAGTTGAATCAAAAAAATAAGTAATAGGAACATCCAATGCAATGGCTATTTTTTGTAAATTCTCAATACTTATAGCTGTGTTGCCTCCCAACATATTATAAAGCGATTGCTTCGTTATGCCAATTTTGCTTGCTAAAACACTTTTTAATATACCTCTTTCGGCTATTAATTCTTTTAATTTCGGCACTATTTTATCCATAAATATATTAATTTAATGAATTAGAATTGTTATGCTTAGGTTTATTTTCTATAGTTGTTTTTGACCTCCTATGTAACTCAAGGGCGAGATTAGTGTTTTTTTTCTATCTATTCCCCTTTGCCCTATTATGCGTCTTGCACAGCATCTGACAGTTTTTGCTATCCGTGGCTCCTCCCTTGCTCCATGCAGCAACATGGTCGGCATCCATATCTGCCAACTTCCACAGCTTAGTCTTATTGGCATCATGCCCAAGAGAACATAGCGGACAGTTGGATTCGGCATTAGTTTCGGCTTCTGTGCTTTGTTTTGCATAAATGGATTTCTTGGTTGCCTCGTCAAAAACTCTCACATCAAGCAATTTTGTATCCACCGAACCCCCAAGAATGTATTCAAATATCCCTTTACGATTTTTTATATACGGGTCGCCATAAAGTTTTTTGACTTCCGCCGATACCTGTTGCGGACTATAGGGTTGCTTGTGATATTGCTCATACAAACGTCCCCATTCCAATCCGCGCATTTCACTTTCAACATCCATAAAAACACTCGATACCCAATCAATCACACTGTTGAAATACATTTTTAGTTCTGTAATGTTGGTGTCGAAGCGATGAAGGCTCATATAATCGCTGATGTTCCCTTTGCTCACCCAATCCAACGCACATTCCAAAAAGTCTTGTCGGTTGGCACTACCGGATATATACGCCCCCCATTTTTGGATGTAGGAGTTTTGGCTATTACTAAACTCAGCTTTGCCAAGGGTTACAAATGGACCTGAGAAGATAGCATTGAGCAACTCCTGTTCGTTAAGCGGAACCCCTGCAATATTGATGGTGCGAAACCATTGTTTTATTTCTGTTTCGGTGCCTTCACATTCATAAATGGTGAGTTTCGCTTCCCAAATCCTTGCCTGCTTGTCGGCGGCTATACCACCAAAATATTGCTCCATACCGTTTTCGTCCTTCACAGCAAATTTGTTGGTCACATATCTGCCAAAACTTGTAATACGTTGCTGTCCGTCCAACACTTCAAACGTATCGTCTTTCACTTTAACGAAATAAATCAAACCCAATGGATAGCCTTTCAGGATGGATTCGATAACGGCTACATCTTTACGTCCATCGGCATAGATATAATTGCGTTGATACTCCGGTTGAATGGTCAACTTGCCTGCCAAGCCGAACAAACCTTTTCCTTCCAATTCGTTATAAACAAAACCTTCGCAGATGTCTTTGACGGTGATTTCGGTTTTTAGGGTTGTTTTCATATTGTTTATTTCCTATGCTTAATAAAAATCCGTTTATATGTTTCTATACCGTTGAGAAATGAACCTCTACCATAAATTTTATTTGGATCTTGGTCAATGCCTCGATTTGAACCAAGAAGTTCAAATTGTTCCGGTGAATATTTATCTAAAAAACTTATCGGCACACCCATTACTCCGTTGTAATCGCTTGGGATGGCATCAGTAAATGGCACTTCGATGGCATCGTAGTTATCATATTTATCGTAAAATTCTTTGCCTTTTATCTCCTTATGCTTACTGTATTTCAAATTATCCTCCATTGTCATAAGTGGTAATGGTTGGTGACGACGACCATGGTCTAGGTTAGTGTACCAACAAACGTTTCGAAACTTTACTAAGCCAGTTTCTTCGTTATAAACTCCATCCGAATATTCCTTAACAAAAGGTGTTGAAAAGTATGCATTACCAGATTGAAAACCATTCCCTAACCACATTTTGTCATTCTTAATAAGAGGAAAGACTTCTTTATAAATTATGGCATTCATATTGCCGATTATCACAAACTGCTTATCAGCCTCTACTATCCAAGCCAAGAACTCACGAAACAATGAGAAAGGAGGATTCGTAATAATAATATCTGCTTCATCCCGTAGTTTTTTAATCTCTTTACTTTTAAAGTCGCCATCGCCTTCTAAGTAAGTCCACTCCAAATCATCCACATCTATTTTGCCATCTCCGGTTTTGTCGTGTGTTACGGTAAAAATTTTGCCGTTTTTGGTGGTTTTGTATTCATCGTATTGCGAATCGTTCACTTCAAATAAGGTAGGTTGATAGTTACTTTTATATTTTTTGCTATCGGCAGCATAGCTTGTGCTAATCAATTTTTTCAATCCGAAGCGTTCAAAATTTTGAGCAAAAAACTTAGTAAAATTGCTCCATTCGGGGTCGTCGCACGGCAGCAGGATTGTTTTATCACGAAACACATCAGGATTGTAGTCTAAATAGGCAGTAATTTCTTTTTCGATATCGTTATACAGTGTGTAGAACTCATCGTTTTTTGCATTTTTAGCCTGTGTGAGATTGCTGTTTGCCATGTTTTGTTTATCGCTTATTTTAAATTAGATGCTCAAAATGCTAAGTTTTCTCTTTCTTGTTTTTTTCTATGCTTAATTTGTAAACAACAGATTTATTTCTTACAAATTTCGCACTGCAAATATACAAATAATATATATGCAGCAAAAAAAATAAAAACAAAGTTAAGGATATTTCTCTGTTGCGCGAAGTTTGCGACCGTTATGCAAAGTTTGCAACTTCGCATTTTCTAAATTGTAGTTTACAACTACTTTACTTTCTATATTATTCATGGGTATATCTGATTTTAATATTCTTCCACAAATGTACGCAAAAAAACAATCCATGATTCTTTTTTCATCATAATTCTAAAAAAATAAATTTTTCTCCAAAAAAAAAGAGCCTGAACACCCGTCCAAGCTCTTCTATAAATCTTAATTCAAAAATCTAAAATCTAAAATCAAACTATTCCCCGTTCGGCTGCCATTCCACCGCTCTCGCCTCTATCCTTTTAGGCTCTGCCTAATATCAAGTTCCGCCCTTTGTAGGGGCGTTTTGCAAACGCCCTTTTCCCTTTTAATCTGCAAGATTCCCATAATCTAGCAGATTTCTGTGGTGCATGAAATCATATCTAACCTGTCCCCGTTCGGCTTAGGCTGTGCCTAATTACGGTTTTGGCAATGGTAGGGGCGTATTGCATACGCCCTTTTGCTTCTAATCTGCCAGATTTCCCCGTTCGGCTTAGGCTGTGCCTAATTACGGTTTTGGCAATGGTAGGGGCGTATTGCATACGCCCTTTTGCTTCTAATCTGCCAGATTTCTGTTCTTAAAAAATCTGCATCATCCGCGTTCCTCCTAAAATCCGTCTCATCAGCGTTCCATTTTCCCCCCTCCAAAAAAAAGAGCCTGAACAACCAAGTCCAAGCCCCTAAATTAATTTATTATCCCACCCTGTTATAGCCCCTTTTTAACCTGTCCCGCACACGAAGTGTCGGGAGGGGTTGGGGTTTTTAATTTTTCATTTTTAGTTTTTCATTCCTGCCTGCGTGACGCAGTCAGGCAGGTTTCATTCAATCCCCCATTCCATTCTGCAAAATCTAACATCCAATCATTTCCTCCCTAGCCCAAGCTTACCATATCGCCGTTTCAACTTACTGTAAAACAAAACGTTTCTTTATATTAATCCTATCAAGAATAGCGTTTTCGCGGTCGTTGCTATCTTTCTCGCGGTCGTTGCCATCTTTTCCGCGGTCGTTGCAATCTTTTTCATAGTCGTTGCGTTCTTTTTCATAATGACGACGATCTTTTTCATAATGACGACGATCTTTTTCATAATGACGACGATCTTTTTCATAATGACGAC
>CAIOJS010000356.1 GCA_903858655.1 uncultured bacterium
AGAAGCTTTATCAGAAACAACTCAATTCAGAGCAGTAATTCAAAGCGGTGTTTGTTCAGCAACAAACTCCACTCCAACAACCGTAACAGTTGACCCCACTTCTGTTGGAGGAGCCGTTAGTGGTGGAACTACCATTTGTTCGGGAAGCACAAGCGGTTTATTAACTCTAGGCAGCTACACTGGAACCATTATCAAATGGCAATCATCCGTAAGTCCATTCACTTCATGGACTGACATTAGTAATACTTTGGCAACTTATACATCAGGTGCACTATCAAAAACAACTGAATTCAGGGCAGTAGTTCAAAATGGTACTTGTCCAGAAGCTTATTCTGACCCGACCACTGTAACCGTTAATCCTGCATCAGTAGGAGGAAGTGTTACAGGAGGTACAAGCGTCTGTTATGGAAGCAACAGTGGTTTACTCACGCTTACCGGACAAACCGGAACTGTTGTTAAGTGGCAATCGGGAGTATTGATTTCCGGGACATGGACTTATTCTGACCTTGCAAATACTAACACCACCTACACATCTGGTCCTTTAACTCAAAACACAAGGTTCAGAGCATTTGTTAAAAGTGGAACTTGTTCGCAAGCTATTTCGGCTAACACTCTTGTAACCGTAAATCCTTTATCCGTTGGGGGAGCCGTAGCTAGCAATCAAACAATTTGTTCCGGAAGTACGCCTGCAAGCCTAACTTTAAGTGGTAATACAGGAAGTGTTGTGAGATGGGAAAAATCGTCAGATGTTTCTTTTACTAGTCCTATTACTATTGTTAGTACTTCAATAACTTTAACCGGAGCGACTATTGGTAACCTTTCCTCAAACACCTATTTTCGTGCAGTGGTTAAAAGTGGTGCTTGCTCACAAGCAAATTCAGATCCAGTTTTGATAAGTGTTGATCCAACAACAGTTGGTGGTACAGTTACAGGAACTTCATCTATCTGTTTCGGCAACACAAGCGGCTTGTTAAGCTTAACAGGATATATGGGAACGGTTCAAAAGTGGCAATCAACAGTATCTCCGTTTACTGTTTGGACTGATATTACTAATACCAATGACACCTACACTTCGGGTCCATTATCAGAAACTACCCGTTTTAGAGCTGTGGTTAAAAGTGGTGTTTGTTTGACCCTTAATTCTGGATATAAACAAATAGTCGTAAAACCAAATCCTACCTTTACAACAGGAACAGTTAGCCCTTCCAATTGCTATGGCGACGATGTATTATTTACTGCCAGTGGTTTATTACCTAATCTAAACAATACCTTTTACAGTACCATAACTTATGGTTCAACTGTTTTGAATGTTACAAGAAATGTTACATCAGATGCCTTAGGTAATGTATCCTACACCGGGTCAGGCTTTTCTCCTGACAATTATATTTATGAACTTACTTCAATCGCTGTGAATGGTTGCACTACAAACTTCACAGACATGATAACAAACTTTGTTGTTCACCCACTACCTACTGCAAGTATCAATGGGACAGCAACAGCATGTGTTGGTTCAACTCCTTCACCAGAAATTACCTTTACAGGAGCAGGCGGAACATCAGCGTATTCATTTACCTATACTCTAAACTCTGGTGGGAATACTTTTGTTACTTCTGTAGGAAATTCGATTACTGTTCCACAGTCAACAATTAATTCCGGTGAGTTTGTTTACGATCTGGTAAGTGTTTCTGATGTATATGGTTGTTCTCAGTTACAAACAGGTTCTGCTTCAATCACAGTTGACCCGACCTCCAATGGGGGAAGCATTAGTGGAACAAGCTCTATTACGTATGGCTCTTCAACAGGAACCATGACTTTAGGTGGTTATACAGGCATAATACAAGGTTGGGAGAAAAAATTAAACCTTGGAAGTTGGACAACTATTTCCAATACTAATGACACCTATTCAGAGTATCCCACAACTGCTGGTACATGGTATTATAGAGCAATAGTAAAAAACGGTGTTTGCAGCGAAACAACTTCTACAAGTTTTACCTTAACGGTGAATAAAGCACCATTAACCGTAACTGCCAATAATAAATCAAAAGTATATGGAGCAACAGACCCCAACTTAGATTATACTGCATCGGGTACTTTATATTACAGTGATACCTATTCAGTAATTACAGGTGTTAATCTAAGTACCACAATAGGCGCAGCCGCAACGTACGGAACACATGACATTACAGCTACGGGAGGAACTGCTACAAATTATGAGGTAACACATGCAAATGGAACATTAACCGTGAGCAAAGCAGCGGCATTAACGGTTACTGCAAATAGTAAATCGAAAGTTTATGGAGCAATAGATCCTGCTTTAGATTATTCGATAACGGGTACTTTTTATTATACTGATGATTATTCTGTAATAACGGGTGTAAATCTAAGTACCACAATAGGCGCAGCAGCGACTTTCGGAACGCATCCGATTACGGCATCAGGTGGTACAGCTACAAATTATGAGGTAACACATGTTGCGGGAACATTAACCGTAAGTAAGGCAACACTCACGGTAATAAATGCTTTGGCACATGATAAAATATATGACACATACACAACTGCTATTGTAAGCGGAGCTCAATTAAATGGCGTGTTATATAGTGGAACTGTTAACCTTGGGAATAGTACAGCAGGTAATTTTGCGCAAGCAAATGTTGGTTCACATATAGCAGTATCTACAGCTATGACAATTTCGGGTGCAGATGCATTCAATTATAACCTTACTCAACCAAACTATTTAACTGCAGATATTACCCCAAAAGACTTAAGCATTACTGCTGATAACAAATCAAAAGACTATGATGGCTTGGTTTATAGTCCATTTACAGTAACATATAATGGTTTTGAAGGCGGACAAACCTCTTCTGTATTAGGAGGAACTTTGTCTTTTAGTGGCAGTGCCACTACATCGACAGATGTGGGTACATATACCATAATACCAAGTGGACAGACATCTAATAACTATGCAATCACATATTATAATGGCACTCTAACTATTAATTGTAATACTCCAGTAAATGTTACCAATACATCGAACAGCGGTTATGGTTCCTTGCGGAATGCTATTGCTAATGTATGTGAACCGGGTACTATTTATTTTAATTCAGCCTTAGACATTCCTCTAAGTTCCGGTCTTGTTATAAATAAGAATATCACCTTCGATAACGATTGTGCGCTAACAAATGGAATAACAATCAGAGGTAGTGGCGACATAATTACAATTAACTCAGGCAAAACTCTTACCTTATCTGCTTGTAGTAAAATAACAGTAAGTGGTACTATCAAAAACAATGCAGGTGTTACAGGTATAGTGATTTCTTCAGGAGCTTCGTTTATACAAAACACAGCGAATTTACCTGCTACGGCAAAGAGAGTACTTAGCCCAGCTTGGCATCTATTTGGTTCTCCTTTCCAACAAAGCATGACGGCATCGCTTTCAAACATCACTCCTACAGGAGGCAGCACCCAGTTGAAACCCTACACCAATGGAACCAATTGGTTGGCAAATGTAACTTCTGCCTATTATTTTTTGCAACCTACGGTTGGATATGCCGTTTGCCCGAGTACTGCTGTAACGGCATCGCTGAGCGGTAATCTTTTCAATGGTTTAGCGGCTCCATGCGATTACTCTATTTCTTTGGTGTATAATGGCACCGCAGCAACTCAAAGTTGGAATCTTGTTGCAAATCCCTACCCTTCCTATTTGAATTGGAATTCTCTGGGCAAAACAAATATATCCACCACCTTATATTTGTGGAATCCTGCTGTTATGGGACCTCCCGTTACCAATACATCCTATTTCTCTGTGTATAATTCAGCGAATGGCGTAGGTGTTCCCTCAACCACCAAACAATTCATTGCACCTTTGCAAGGTTTCTTTGTACGCGCTATTAATACCAACCCAAGAATCACACTGCCACTTTCTGCTCGCACACACACCACGGGCACGTTCTACAAAGAGGCAGACAACACCGAGATTCTGGTTCGTCTGAAAACAGAAACCGAAATGGGAGTGGATGAAATGGTGATTTGTAAAAACCCTGATGCGAAACTTACCTACGAAGACTACGATTCAGAAAAGATGTTCGATGGATTGCCGGTTGGAATGTATTCACAGGCTGCTTCAGGAGAAAAATTAGTCATTAACACCATCAGTGATACCAATACAATAATTCCTCTAAGCATTATGGGTAGCACAGGCGACAAAGCGAAGATAACCGCCTTCGACTTAGAAAGCAGCATCCCCGTTTACTTAGAAGACCGTTTGAAAGGCAAAATAACGAATCTATCGGAGAATTCTTCTTACAACTTTGAGTTTCCAACCAACGAGGTTACAGGCAGATTCTTCATCCGATTCAACAACAGCAATGCTCCGTTGACAGCATCCAATATCAATGTGTTTGCAACGAGTCAAAAGCTAAACATCATTGCTCAGACAGGTGAAGAAATCCAAGAAGTGGAAGTGTTTACTCTCACAGGAGCTTGCGTGTTCAAAGCCAAACCTAACAGCAGCAATGTGTTTACCGAAACACTGAAACTATCCTCAGCTATCTATTTGGTTAAAGTGAAAACTTCGCTTTCTACTAAAAATGTGAAGATGAACTGGGAATAGACAATTAATATTTCATGCAAAAAGAGCCTTCATTGTTTGGATGTAGGCTCTTTTTGTTTCACAAAACAACTCATTGTTATTATCATCTATCCTCCCTTCCGAACCTCTCCCCATCAATTTCTCAAATTAATACCATCTATTCCATCAAAGTTTTGTAATTTTGTATCATAAAACAATAACATGCACCTTTCAAAACCTTCCTATCGTTTATCTCTTGTGCTTTTGGGCATCATCATGGGCTTGTGCGTTCCGCAAAACGTGGTGGCACAGCGCAAAAAAGCTTCCGTTAAGGATTCGCTGCCCAAAGCCTCCATCGAATACTTCAAAGAAAACTATCTCCGCGCCGAAGACTATGTGTATAAACCCAACATCAAGACCGTGCTCTTCTATCGGGAAGGTTTTGTGCTCACCTCACCTGTCATCAACTTGAATAGTGAAGAAAAACTCGTCCTTGATTTTGATGATTTGGACGGCACTTACAAACGCATGCGCTACACCCTCATCCATTGCGACGCCAATTGGGCGCCCTCCGACCTGATGCCCAACGAATACCTCAACGGCTTCTACGACGACGACATCCGCGATTATAAATTCTCGTTCAACACCCTGCAAAAATATATCCACTACACCCTCACCCTGCCCACAGAGCGCATGACACCCATCCTTTCGGGCAATTATCTTCTTAAAGTTTATATGGAAGACAATCCTGACGATTTGGTGCTCACCCGCCGCATGATGATAGTGGACCCCAAGGTAACCATCAATGCCGTGGTGAAGCAACCCACCATCGTGGAATATCGCAACTACAAACAAGAAGTGGACTTTTCTATTGACAAAACAGGCTACACCATCAACAACCCGTATGCAGATTTAAAAGTGGTAGTGCAACAAAACGGACGTTGGGACAACGCCATCCTCAATCTGAAACCGCTTTACATCAAAGGCGATATCCTCGATTATAATTATGAAGAAGAAAACGTGTTCACAGGCGGCAACATCTTCCGTTGGTTCGACATCAAAGGGATGAATTTCTATACGGAATTCATTCAACGAATCGTGAAAGATTCCATCGGCTACGAGGTCTTTTTGAAAGATGAAGAGCGCAAAACCTTCAAAGTCTTCGTGTCGCAGAAGGATATCAATGGCAGGATGTTCATCAAATCGGACGATAACATCAAAGACAACGACATAGAAGCCGAATACGTTTATGTGCATTTCTTTCTGAAATATGAAGCCCCGCTGACAGGCGGCAGCCTCTATATCTTAGGCGCCTTAACCGATTGGGCGTATTCCAAAGATGCCAAATTGAGTTATAACTACAATCGCCGTGGATATGAAGCCACCCTCTACCTGAAACAAGGCTATTATAACTATCAATATGTATATTTGGACAACACCTCCCATGCCGGCGACGAAACCTTGGTGGAAGGCATGCACTACGAAACCGACAATGAATACACCATCTACGCCTACACCCGCGAACAAGGGAAGATGTATGATGTGTTGGTAGGGGTGAAGCAGTTTAATACCTTCTCTAAATAAAAACCAACCCCATAGACCATTTACCTTTTACCATAGACCATCTACCATATACCTTTTACCAAAAACATGCTAATAACTATCCTCGGACCTACTGCCACAGGCAAAACACAATTGGCTGTTGCTTTGGCGAACAACATCGGTGGGGAAATCATCAGTGCCGATTCGCGCCAGGTCTATAGAAACATGACTATTGGCACAGGTAAAGACCTTTCAGATTTCACTATAGAGGACATCACAATACCCTATCATCTTATTGACATCGCTGAGGCAGGAGAAGAGTACAATTTGTTTCGCTTCACGCAGGATTTCAAAGCGGCGTATCTCAACATAATTGGGCGAGG
This sequence comes from uncultured bacterium, assembly GCA_903858655.1. GTDB lineage: Bacteria > Bacteroidota > Bacteroidia > Bacteroidales > CAIWKO01 > CAIWKO01. The sequence goes on from CAIOJS010000356.1 coordinate 6,493, forward strand.
GAAAACTCCTATTCTCTGTGGTGGCACGGGTATGTATATCGAAGCGGTATTGCGCAACTATGCCGTGCCCGATGTGGGCGTGGATGAAGCGTTTCGCCAAAGCCTTGCCTCCAAGACGGATGAAGAGCTCAAAGCGATGCTGCTGCAATATAAAAGCCTCCACAACGACACCGATACTGAGAACCGCCGTCGTTTAATACGTGCCTTGGAGATTTCTCATTTCTCTGCAGAAAAGAACATTGCCACAGTAAGCTATTTGCCCACACAACAGTATATTTTCGGCATTCAATTGCCGCGCGATGTGGTTCGCGACAGAATAACACGTCGCCTCCACACCCGCCTCCAAGAAGGGATGATAACCGAAGTTCAAGCTTTGTTGGATGCCGGCATAAGCCCCTCGCGATTGATACGCTATGGCTTGGAATATAAATTCATCACAGAGTATTTGCTCCACCAATATAGTTATGACGAGATGGTTCGCTTGCTTAATATCGCCATCCATCAATTCTCGAAACGCCAAATGACATGGTTTCGTGGCATGGAACGCCGCAATTTAAAGATACATTGGATAGACGGTCTTTTGCCTATGGCTGACAAGTTAACCTTGATAGAAGATATTTGTAGAGGCTAAGGTTTACCAACCCATGAAGCCCGTCCGATTCGGATAGCCCGTGTTGATACCCGTTTGATATCCTCCTTGATAAGGATTGTTCTGCGATTGATAGAACGGATTATTGTTCCCGTTAGAATAATTGATTTGAGCGCCTATGGTCAAGTGTTCCGTAATCTTAAAGTCCACCGCCACGCTCACACCATAGTTGTCGAAAGAGTTCTTTTTGTTTATCAATTCGGTGTTGGTAGGTTTGTTGGTGTCGAAGGTTTTATACACAGCCCCCGAGATGATGAGTCGGTCGTTCACCAAATAGTTTCCGCGTGCAAACAACATCAGGTTGCCGCCATTTCCACCTAAACCAAAGCCTTGATAATTATTAAACCCACCAAAAGCCTGTTGATAGATGCCACCCACATCCAAACGAAACTTCGGGCTGAACCTATAACTCATGAAAGGTGCCACATACGTATAGCTCCCCGAATTATGCTTGGAACCATACACACCAACACCCATATCCACCGAAAACCCTATACGTTTGTAGCTCCACAAAGGCGTATTTTTGGTGATAGTTTGATTGGCAATCGTGGTGGTAGAATCGCTCTTATGTATAGCTTGCGCTTGAATGTCGTTGGAAACGAACAAGCAAACGACAACGGCAACAAGAATATATTTATATGCTTTCATAAGTTTATAATTATCTAATAACTTTTAATTGCTTTCATTATTTTATACAAAGGTACAAATAATACTTTAGATTAGATGAAATTTCTTTGTCTTTTTGCTTCATACGCCATTATGGCAACCGAATTCGAAACGTTCAACGAATCAATTTTGCCCAACATCGGTATCTTTATGATAGCATCAGCCGTTTGTAGCCATGCAGTTGTCAGCCCTGTTGACTCGGTGCCAAACACCAAAGCACTCGCCTGTCTAAAATCCGCTTCATGATAAAACAAATCCGTTTGCAAAGCTGCCGCAAATATCCGTATGTCGTTTTTGCGCAACCAGGCTATCGCTTCCTCGCTTGAGCAAACTATGATTTGCTTGTTAAACACGCAGCCGATGCTCGACCGTATCACGTTGGGGTTAAAAATATCGGTCTGTGTGTCGCACACTATCAGCACATCCGCCGCCACCGCATCCATCGTACGCAGCACCGCCCCCAAATTGCCGGGCTTTTCCACACCATCCAACACCAACACCAAAGGATTTCCACCCAACCCAATAGCTTCCAACGCCAAATACTTCGGCTTTGCCAAAGCCAACACCCCGCCCGAATCTTCCCGATATGCCATCTTCGCAAAAACCTCAACCGTCACCGAAATTACTTTCTCAGCTTCTATCGCAGCAACAACCTCCTTGGTCTCATGCCTGTCTTTTACCACATCAAAACAAACAAACAAGGTGTCAATCTCAAAACCCGCATGCACCGCCATGCCCAACTCCTTGATACCTTCAATAACTATCAACTGTTGTTCTTTGCGGGCACTAAACTTCTTTTGCAGCAACACCACATTCTTGATTTTTGCATTTTGCACACTGCTGATATGTTCCGAATAACTTCCCATCTTCTCTATAATTATACATTAGAGGGATTCTATAAATTAGATTTTTCGAGGCGGACAAGATTTTTAAAAGCGCAGTCACGACTAGCAGTCGGGGTGAGCATTTTAAAAATTGAAGTCCAACGACGAAAAAGCCATTTATAGAACTCCCGTTTAAGCTCACTTCGCCTAATTCCGCATCATCCTTTTCTTGCGTCCGCGCTTCACCACGCGCAGGATGATAAAAAGCGTAATACCCATCACAAGCCACAGGGTCCACAAATAAACCATCCCCACCAAAAACTCCAAAAACCCATGCCATCCCCATGCTAATGCCTCTTTCATTTTCCATCCGAATGATTCCGTTTGAACAGGCAACATATCGCTTTGCTCATAAAAAGTCATGTTCACCGTGCTCAAATCCACCTTATTGTTCAAATATTTCAAACGCCCTTCCATAGATTCTATTTCTTCCTGAAGCGTGCGAATATATTGCTGCACATCCAAAATCTCGTCTATCGAATTTGCCTTCTTCAAAATAAGTTCATACTGCACCAACGCATCCTTCTTCGATTTCAATCGCGCCGCAACGTCCACAAACTCTTCCGTAACATCATCCGCATTAATCTTTTTATAATCCACAAAAACTGCCTGCTTCAACAACTCATCAATCAAACCGTCAAACTGAGCGGCGCCCACCCGAACCACCATCACATTCGTCGTTCTATAAACATCCCCCGTTTGATTTTCTGCCGAAACATACCCCTGATGTTTTTGTATGATACCAAGAATATTCGTGCGTGCCACATCATACTTTTCCACCTTAAAACTTATATCAGCCGTTTTCACTATCTTCTGCGGAATCTTTTCCACATCCACTTGCGCGTTTTTCTCCCCTACGCTCTTCTTCCCCTCCTCTTTAGCCTTTGCATTATCACCACTCTTATCCGCAGGTGGTGCCGCCTCATCTTTGCTTTCCGAAGCAGTGGCTAACGTCTGCTCCATCATTTTTTCGACACTTTCTTTCCCTACCATATTCGCTTCCTCAGCTTTTTTGCCACCACAACCACTCCATTGCACCCCAAGCAACATCAGCGCAACAAAACTAACACATATCAAAATTTTTGTTTTCATAATTCAAGGTTTTTATTAATACTCTATTTCTTTTTAACGTCTATCTTAGATTCACATTGTGCTGTTTTCCATAAAAATCATTCATGTTTTTTCCCAAACTTGTTGTGCGAAGTTTGTAACTGTTGTGCGAAGTTTGTAACTTCGCACCTATTCTCCTTATTCCTTGACATTTGGAACTTGCAACTTTATAACTTGCAACTTGCAACTAATTTGGGCGCAATCCCGATACGAAGTGTCGGGGTCGGGCTTTCCTCTCCAATTCCTCGCGCCTGAAAAACGGCGCTGTGGGCTAGCCGCTTCCATCCTTGGCGCAGGGGCAAACAGCCTTCTTTTCAGTCACTTCACGTCGCCCAGCAATCATTCTTCTTTTTTTTGTACAATATGCATAAGTTCATCAATAACGGAGTTTCACAAAGCAATTGGCTAAAATATTTCTTTTAAACTAGGGTGGGAAGCTTTGACTAACTTTAGCCTAAAGCCAATTCAGAACAAAACTAAAACATGTCGCTGAATTGGGATCTTCTATAATTTTCTAATATGCCATCACCTGTATTACTCTCATTATAATAAAAAAGGTGTACTTCAAGAGGTAGACCATTAAATGACATGTCTTTTAAACCCTTGAATATATCTTCAAATCCTTTTATCTTATCCCTTGCATTGATAGGTGCTAACTTCAAACCTTTCGGGTCAATGAATTTGATAATATATTTATCACCTTGCTTGAGCCAGAAAATAAAATCGGGATAGAAGTAGGCATATTCACCTTTTTCGCTATTGAAGTATGGAATTTTAATATCATCCACGTTCTGCACAAGTTTTGAGAAATACCACCAATCATATTTTTCTAAATTATTCCCATTCCCTTTTGGTTTTGCATATTTTACTAATTCGCGATAAAAATGTATTTCACTTGCCTCATCTAAAATGTTTTGAAAAAATTCTTTTTGATAATCCATTTTAGTAATAATAATAGGATTATAATAATGTTCCACTAGAAATGTGCGGTCAACATCAGGTAATTTACTATTATTCTCTTTTTCAACTGAAGTTTTAAATAATTCTAATTCCAATTGCAATTGTTTGTATTCCCACTTTTTTTCAAGTGCTAAATTGTATATTTCTTCTTCGCTTTTATATTTCTTTTCAATAACATTCTCAATCAAATTATGAAGCAACACAACTTCCGCTTGCTCCAATTTAGTTTTTATTTTTAAATAATGATTGATATCACCATTTTCTCCATCAGATATATTTCTAAATGATTTAATACGGTGTGGTTTGGTTGTGAAATGATAATTTATTGCTTTTAGAATTTTGACTTCGGATTGATTAGATAAAATAGTATCTTTAAAAATTGAAGCGACTTTAATTTTATTCAATGTTTTAATTGCAATATTATGTTCGGCGATTATAATTCGGTTACCAGCAT
>CAIOJS010000357.1 GCA_903858655.1 uncultured bacterium
ATAATAGCTGATAAGATCTTTGCAATACAAGGAAGGACATTTCTTATCATGAATATGAGCTTCATATTCATCTCTAAAGTAACGCAAAGTACTTAAAAAAGGATTCGGAGCACTTTTGCCTAAAGCGCAAAGTGATGCTTCCATAGCTGTTTCGGAAAGAACTTCCAAAAGCTCTATATCGCCTTCTTTTCCTTTTCCTTCGGTGATGTTAGTGAGAATCTTATGCATTTGACGTAAACCTTCACGACAGGGAACACATTTTCCGCAGGATTCATCTGTCAAAAAGTTGATGAAATAACGGGCAACATCCACCATGCAGGTATCTTCGTCCATAATAATCATCCCGCCCGAGCCCATCATTGAGCCTGCTGCCGTAAGTTCGTCAAAACCTACTTGCAAATCCAATTGATCTTCAGGAATACATCCTCCGGAAGGTCCACCTGTTTGAACTGCTTTAAATTTTTTGCCGCCGGGAATTCCTCCGCCTATCTTGTAAATAATATCTCTGAGTGTCATTCCCATAGGAACTTCCACAAGACCTGTATTGGTAATTTTTCCCACTAAAGAAAATATTTTGGTACCCTTGCTGCCTTCCGTGCCGATTTGCGTAAACCATTCAGCCCCTTTATTGATGATAAGCGGAATATTTGCCCATGTTTCTACATTATTTAGAACACTAGGCTTATCCCACAAACCTTTAATATTCGAACGAACATACTTCGGGCGAGGCTCTCCAACTCTTCCTTCCAAAGCAGTCATCAAAGCGGTGGATTCTCCACAAACAAAAGCACCTGCTCCCTGATGTACCTTAACTATAAAATCGAAGCCTGAACCCAATATGTTTTTGCCCAATAAGCCCAATGCCTCAGCCTGACGAATGGCAGTATTTATGTTTTCAACAGCCAGAGGATATTCCTGCCTCACGTAAATATAACCTTCATGCGCACCAACTGCATAAGCACCAATAATCAATCCTTCCAGAATGGCATGAGGATTGCCTTCAAGCAATGCCCTATCCATATAAGCGCCGGGGTCGCCTTCATCTGCATTAACAATAACGTATTTGGTTTCTTCAGGAGCATTGCGCGAACCTTCCCATTTGCTACCAGCCAAAAATCCCCCACCCCCACGACCACGCAACTTCGATTTCTTTACTTCATCCAACACATGTTCAGCTGTCATCTCAGTTAAAACTTTAGCCAAAGCAGAATAACCATCTATTGCCAGATAATCCTCAATACTTTTTGGGTCAATGCTTCCGTTCGAACCAAAAACAAGCCTGTTTTGATGTTTATAAAAAGGTATTTCCGATTCATGAACTATTTTTCTCTGTGTTTCAGGATTTATATACAGCAAACGGTCAATAACTTTTTTAGAGTCTGTTGCCTGAGAAACTATTTCAGCTACATCTTCAGGTTTGATTTGTAAGTAAGTTGTTTCGTCAGGATGTTTCACAATGATGGGTCCTCTTTCACAGAAACCGTGACAACCTGTTTTTCGGATACCCACTGTATCCGTTAATCCTTGTTTTTGTATTTCTTCTTCTATCCTGATGCCTACTTCTTCACTGCCGGAAGCATTGCAAGCCGAACCGCAACAAAGCGTTATAGTTGCTTTTTTGGGATCTATTTTGGAGATAATAGATTGACGTAATTTTTGTAATTCTTCCGCAGTTTGTATTTGTTTCATCATTTCCCCCTATTCATAGCTTTTTAATACTTCGGAAGTTTCGCTTACAGTAAGTTTGCCGTGAGTTTTCCCATTGATTTCCACAACAGGACCAAGAGCACAGCAACCAAGACAATTGACCGTTTCAAGGCTGAATTTCATATCCACATCAGTTTCGCCGGGTTTTATGCCTGTGAAATCTTCCACCGTTTCCAGAATACGTTTAGCTCCACGAACATGGCAAGCAGTTCCCATACAAATATGCACCTCATTACGACCTTTAGGCACCAAACTAAATGCTTTATAAAAGCTCGCAATATGCATAGTGCGGGTTATTGGCACTTGCAATTTATCGCTAACATGTTCTAAAACTTCTTTTGGAAGCCAATGATTCTCGCTCTGAATTTCTAACAAAACCTGAATAAGCGCACTTGCGTCACTCTGATACTTATCTATTATCTGATCTATTTTTTCAATTTCCATTTCTTTACTTTAAAATTCCAAATGCCAAAAGGCGGATTTGTCATTGGTCACTGTTACTATCCTTAAGCTATTGCATATAATTTGCTTTCAACATCGTATTTAACCAATCCTTGCTTTGAAGAATTATTCATGTGTTTAGCCACCTCTGATGGAGTTAATCCTAACAGATTTGCAATTTCACCTGTTGAAAGATTTTTCTTTTGTAACAGCAGAGTTATTTGGCTTTGGGTTAACTTGTCGAGTATAATTTCTTCAAACAATCGCTCAAATTCTTCGCTATGAAAAAACTTGTGATAGGCTTCCTCCGAACGTTCGGTCACCTGAAGTCTTTGAGTTAAAACAAGCTTGATAAATGGAACGATTCTTTTGATGGCTTCAAGTTTAAATGCTAATGTTTCAGGATCTATGCCTTCTGATTTCCCAATAGGTCCCAATTTGGTTAGTTCGGCGCTATACTCATTCATAAAATTGGCAAAGCGAATGCCTTCCCCTGCAGAAACCCATTCGATTCTCAAGCGTTCCTGATGAATGCCATTATGTTTAAGTATCTTTCTGAACACCTGAACCATGCTGTAAGCATTAAAATTACCATTGGTTACATAATGACAGTCACACAAATGGCAACCTCCGACAAACACGCCATCCTGTCCGTTTTCAAAGGCTCGTAAAATATGAAACATGTCAACACGGGCAGAACACATCACACGTATCAACCGAATATGAGGCGGATACTGAAATCGCGAAACGCCACAAAGATCTGCTCCTCCGTAACAACACCAATTGCAAATGATTCCTATTATCTTTGGTTGAAAATTATGGTCTGCACTCATTATTTAATTTGTTTTCTAATTGTTTCATCAAAAAAATCTATTTCATTTCAACAGCTGCATCAATTTGATTCAGCAATTCTTCATCCGTATAATGTTTTAAAGATATGGCAGAAGTCGGGCAAACAACATTGCATAAACCATCGCCTTTGCATAAAACTGAATTCACTTGTGCTTTGTTCATATCGCTGAAATCAATGGCACCATAGGTACAAACGGCAATACATGCCCCACAAGAAACACAAGAATTATTATCCACTTCGCATACAGAACCGGATGCTGTCACTGTGGCTTGAGATAACAACGCCACTGCCCTACCTGCAGCACCATAAGCCTGACTGATAACTTCCGACATGTGTTTTGGATAATGAGCTATTCCGCAAAGGAAAACACCTTCAGCAGAAAAGTCCACAGGTCTGAGTTTCATGTGTGCTTCTTGGAAAAATCCATCCTGATTTAATGGCACTTTAAACAATCGAGATGCTTCATAACTTCCTTCAGAGGAAACTACTGCCGCAGCCAACGAAAGAATATCCGCATCAATAACAAGGTCTTTCCCTAAAATCGGATCGGCAACACAAACACGTATCATTTCCGTACGACCTTCTGTAACCACTTCCACTTTAGGCTTATTTTCCGGTTCATACCGAATGAATTTTATGTTCTTGCCGGCTGCCTCACGATAATAATCTTCGCTGTAGCCGTAGGTTCTGATATCTCTAAAAAGGATATAAAGATCGAGTTCAGGATTTGTATCTTTCAGCTTCAACGCATTCTTTATGGAATGTGTGCAGCAAACACGACTACAATAATTTCGGTCTTCCTGCCTGCATCCAACACATTGTATCATGACAAGACTTTTGGCTTCGAGAAGATTGGAATCTTTCAACGCTAATTTTTCTCCCAACTCTACAGAAGTCATCACTTTGTCATTGGTTCCGTAAAGATATTCTGTTGGTCGGTATTCTACAGCGCCTGTAGCTAAGATAGCTGCACCATGTTTTATCACTTTGGTTCTGCCTTCTGTTTTAACTGTAGTGATAAAATTACCTACATAACCCGAAACATCGGTGATACTTGCGCTGTGAGAAACATAGACTAAAGGATGCTGATACACCTTGCGGATTAATTCTCTCAAATATTCCTGAACATCCAAACCTTCCAATGTAGTCGGAATTCTAAGTGCCATTCCGCCAAGATTTGCTTCCTTTTCCAATAGATGAACTTCAAATCCTTGATTGGCTATACTTAAAGCGCTCGTCATACCGGCAAGTCCACCACCAACGACCAATGCCGTTTTATTGACAGGCAAATCAAACTCCTGCAAAGGTTCGAGATAAGCAACCCTAGCCACTGACATACGCACCAAATCCTTTGCTTTCTGAGATGCTTCTTCCTTTTGTTTGGAATGTACCCACGAACAATGTTCTCTAATGTTAGCAAAATCAAAGAAATATTGATTAAGTCCTGCTTCTCTCAGGGTATCCCTGAATAAAGGTTCATGTGTTTTGGGAGTACATGCTGCCACAATCACACGGTTCAATTGTTTCTCTCTAATAGTATTTGAAATCTGTTGAGCAGCATCTGTAGAACAAATAAAAAGTCCTTCTTCTGCATGAACCACATTTCCTAAGGTTTTAGAATAATCAACCAAGCCGGGAATATCCACCACACGACCAATATTGGCACCGCAATGACAGGCAAATACTCCAATTTTCAATTCTTCTTCTGAAACATCTCTTTCTTCAGGATAAACACGTTCTTTAGATAACTTTCCGCGTCGCGCTCTTAAAAGTTCTCCTACCAAGGCATTTGCTCCGCTTGCTCCTACAACAGATTCAGGGATATCCAATGGTCCTTGAAATGCTCCACTGATGAAGATGCCCGGGCGAGATGTGTTTATAGGTGATGTGGCATTGATGTCACAAAAATTATGAGCATTAAGCTCTATGCCGAATATCTGTGAAAGACTGTTTACATTAGCAGGAGGAATTAACCCAACACCAAGCACTATCATATCAAATTCCTCTTCTTTCACGCCTTCATCGGCTGTGGAATACTTTATGGTTACATTATTTGTCTCAGGATTTTCTCTGCCTACTGTTACATAACTTCTGATGAAAGTAACGCCCGGCAGGTTTTCAGCCCTTTGATAAAATCGTTCAAAATCTTTTCCATACGAACGAATATCATTATGAAAAATCATTGCCTGCATATCCGCGTCATGGTCTTTGGCTAAAATAACCTGCTTCTGAATATAAGTACAACAAACAGAGGAACAATAGCTATTACCGCCTTCAGTAGTTTGGCGCGAACCAACACAATGTATCCATGCTATTTTATGGGGATGTTTCATATCAGAGGGTCTTAATATCTCCCCGACATGAGGACCTGTAGCACAAAGAAGACGCTCAAAATCGAGACTAGTAACAACGTTTTTATACTTCCCATAACCATAATCGCCTCTAACTTCAGGATGATAGACATCATAGCCGGGAGATAAAACAATTGCTCCCACCTTTACAACCCGCTTCTCCGGTTTTTGATGTAAGTCAATAGCGTTGGTCTTACAAACACCAATACAAATTGAACACTTGCCTTCTTTCAGGAAAAGACAGGCATCATCAATATAAGGAACAAGCGGCACCGCCTGAGAAAAATAGATGTGAGTGGCTTTGTTGGTTGATAGATTCTGATTAAATGGATCAGGAATCTGCACAGGACAATATTCAGCACATACAGTACAGCCCGTGCATTTTTCTTCAATAATATATCTTGGTTTCTTATTAAGCGTAATGGTAAAATCCCCGGCTTCTCCTTCCACATTAACGACTTCGGTATAAGTCATTATCTCAATATTCGGATGTCTATCGCATTCTATAAACTTCGGAGATTCAATGCACATAGAACAATCATTGGTAGGAAAAGTTTTGTCCAATTGAGCCATTTTACCCCCAATAGTAGGTGACTTATCAACCAGATACACTTTATAGCCTGTAGTGGCAAGATCAAGAGCAGCCTGAATGCCGCTTATGCCTCCACCTACGACAATAACATCTCCAAAATTATCATCCATTGGAATTTTCAAAGGTTGCTCCGCTGCAGTTTCTTTATTCACTTTTTATACTTTTTTAATCCACTTTTATTTATATAGTACTATTTATCTTCTTGGAATTTGGGTTTTGGAATTTGGATCTTGGTTCTTTTCTTAGGCAATTGCTTCCTGAATAATTTCCGTTATATCTTTTATCACCAAATCATCGCGATGCTTATGCGATAATAAACTATCCTCAAAATTGGCAATACAATAAGGACAGGAAGTGGCTAATATTTCTGCACCTGCCTCCACAGCCTGATCCAACCTAATATCAGAGAAGCGTTCGCCTTTAGGTGTATCCATCCAAATTCTACCACCGCCTCCGCCACAACAAAGACTATCTTCTCTGTAATCTGCCATTTCCTTTAATTCCAATCCAGCAATTTTGTTTAGGATATTTCTAGGCTCATCATAAATCCCATTGTGTCGTCCAAGATAACAAGGGTCGTGATAGGTTACTTTCTTTGCAAATTCCGCATTAGTGAGCTTTAGCCTTCCATTATTTATGAGCTCCGAAATATATTGCGCTATATGAACCACTTCAAAGTGAACCATGAATTCAGGATACTCATTCTTAAACGTATGATAGCAATGTGGCGACGAAACTAGAATTCTCTTCACGCCATTATCAATAAAGGTTTTGATATTGTCCTTTGCCAATTGCACATAAAGCTCTTCATCTCCTGTTTTGCGAATGCTTTCGCCACAACAATTCTCTTTGGAACCCAAAATGCCGAACCTCACCCCTGCTTTGTTTAGTATGTTGGCTGTAGCTATAGCAACCTTCTTCAATCGTGGGTCATAGCTAAGATAACATCCGGGATAATATAAAATCTCCATGTCTTTTGTGAAAGCCTTCACACTATGACCTTCAGCCCAATCGCCTCTTTTCTTTCTATCTTCGAAAAAGGGATTGCCTTCTCCGCTCAATCCTGAACGGATAGCCCGTATGGGATTAACTGATGGTGGATAGATTCCATATTCCGTAGCAATTCGGCGCAAAGCAATGCCGGATTCCACTTGTTTCACATCACGCGGACATGCCTGAGAGCATTTGCCACAGGTGGTACATTTCCATATATCTTCGCCCTCAATCTCCGTCATGCCAAAAGTAGCCTCACGGACTAGTTTGCGCATACTAAACCGACTCTGTATATTCCATGGACAAACAGCATCGCATTTTCCGCATTGATAGCAATACTTGAAAGAGTCTCCACCCTTTTCCTTTATGATATCAATGATTTCTTTATAATCCGCTATTTTCTCCATTTTATAAGCTCCAAGTCCAAAATTTCAAGTTTCAAATTCCAAGGTTTAAGTTTCAAGTTAAAAGTATTCAAGTGTAAGGCTTAGCCTTTCTTAGCCAATGTCATTTTGGCAAGAAGCTCATTAAGCTTATTCAGTCCATATTTATTCGCAAGCGCATCCAGATCCACCTCCAATTCATCCACGGTGGTTTCCTCGCTCACTTCTTCTTCTCTTTCTTCATAAATCAACGCATCAGCCAAACACCATTGAACACATAAAGGTTTTTCCAGAGTTGGGTCGCTGCTACACATATCGCATTTCAATGGCAAACCCGAATCGGGCTCCTTGAACTCACTTCTCGATGGACATGACGCCCTACAAAAAGCACATTCGTCATATTCCTTACCATCTATGGTATATTTATCTCTTCCGGCACATTCAGCTACGGCATACTCCCCAGCATATACAGGTACATATATATCTGCAATGGGGTCACGAATCACCCGAATGCGCGAACGTGCAGGGTTATTGCTGCTATATTTAGGCGAAGCATGAAACGAAGAACAAATCACTTCGCAGGCTCTGCAGCCATTGCATTTGTCAACGTCTATACGTATGGTTTTAATAACTTTCTTTTTCTTTTCAGCCTGCATTGTTAGCACCCTCCATTGATTTTGTTTCGGTATCTAAAACTTCTTCAACCACTTCATCATAAATCCCCCGTTGTAGGAAATCATCCGCCACATAATCCAATCCCATTTCACGTAAGAATTCTTCCGTTGGAATGCCATTATTGTTCCAACCTTTATATTTGTAATAGGTATCCAAAAGTTCTTTCTCAAGTTCTGGGAAACGTTTCTTCCAATGGTCGGCAGGTGGTTTTTCATCCTTGCGGCGCATACCTCTGCTGATGTTGATGGCTCTAACCAAAGTGCGGTATCTCTTGGCAGCAAAAGATATGGCTTCTTCATCCATTTCTATGCCGGCACCATACGTGATAAATTTCGGTAAATTATGAATGTGATAAGCAGCTTTCATGTGGAATGACGACAAACCGGCACACATGCCCAACGCATCGTCAATATAATGCATTCGCTCTTGCCAATCCACAATATCACAACACATCTCCACTGTGGGATAATACGGATTCGACTTTTCGCCGCGTGGCTCCCAATCCAAAAAGTATTGCTTAAACTTCTCATCGGGAACCTGAAACCAATCAGCACAAAACTCTTCTCTGTCTTTGAGTTCAGGGAAAGGACCTTGAGGAAACTGCCCTTCAATTTGCGTAATACTTATCTTTTCGCCTGTGGCATACATCAAAAAATAAATAGGATTCAACATCGAAAGTTTAAGCGGCAATTGTTCCTGCTTCTTTATATTATTGTGTGCATATTCGTGAGCACCATTCCCAATATGGTTAGCCGCCCAATGCGTGCCATTTGCCAAAATATCGCCTATACCTTCTCGCCTGACGATTCTATCCAACAGCCAATAAAAGCGTCCATCGCTATCTTCAGGCATGCCCGGAAAATCTTCAGCAGTCAGAATACCATTTTCCAAAAGCTCCAACGCAAACGCCATCACCTGTGGCGCTGAATAGCCATCCACACCATATTCTGTGGCACGTTGCGCTATACGCAAACCAAAGTCAAGATTCGAATACGCCGCCATCGTATAAGTGAGTTTCGAAAAACATTTCATCATATAGGTAGGCAATCCCGGAATGGAAATCGTCGCGCCGCATTTCAACGGACAGTTGTAGCAACTGATCAAACGTTTGCGCGACACCTCCATGGTTTTCAACCACTCTTTATCCACATCATCCGTCCAAAATTCTTTACGACGCGTACGGGCATTGCCCCACATAAAATTCTCCGTATGCCACTTCTCATCATGTATAGCCATTTCCTGTGGCGAACCAAGCACACCCAATATAGGTATCACACCGGGTATAGGATTCTTTTCTCTGAATTTTATAAACTCCAGCACTTCATTACACAACTTTAAGTATTCTGCAGGTTGCGCCACATTGATATCTTTCGTACCCCGAACCACAATGGCTTTCACACCTTTGTCCCCCATCACAGCCCCTATGCCTCCGCGGCTAGCACTCGATCTGCCTTGTTCTATACTAGCATAATACACCCTATTCTCCCCCGCCAAACCAATAGCCGACACTTGTGCCTTAGGCTCATCCAATTCTTTACGCAAAATCTCAGCAGTCTCTATGGCGCCTTTGCCCTTCAAATGCGACGCATCGCGTATCTCCACCTTATCATTATGTATCCAGATATAAACCAAATCCGACGATTTGCCGCGCAACACCACTTTGTCGTAGCCTGCATATTTCAATTCAGGAGCCCAAAAGCCGCCCATCATCGAAAATGCCATTAAATTGGTAAGCGGCGAAATCGTAGAAACAATCGTACGGTTGCAACCCGGAGCCAAGGTCCCACACAAAATGCCCGCACCAAAAATTAACAGATTCTCAGGCGCAAAGGCGTCCGTTTCGGGTGGAACTCTATCCCATAATAGTTTGGCATTGGTGCCCAATCCGCCCATATACAGTGCAGTGTCGGTGGGGTCTGTAGCCACCCTTTCGATGTTTCTGCGCGTTAAATCAATTTCTAAATTAAAGCCTGTTTCTGCGTACCTCATGTATTTTCTTTGTTATTCACCGAAATCCTTAGTGGAAATCAGGGATGTTTAGCCTTATGTGTCGTTGCATTTCCTTTGAAGATACAACAAATATTTATTTCAGAGTGCAAAGATAGTCATTAATTGTTTAATAACAAACGCCTCCCAACCCCCTTTAGCTTTCCATGGATGACCAAAGCATACCCAACAAAGCATCCGTTTGCGAAACCCTATTCAAGAAACATCATAAGAAACCAACTCCTTTTATTCATCAGATAAAATCTCGAACACTTTATATCTAGGCATATTAAGCCCGTTACAATCTCTGAGATTCACATGCGATTTAGACTACCTACCGACTAATTGATTCAATTAAGCATTGAAATACCGAATAGAATTGCCAATTCTTTTTAAGCATTTTTAACCTTTATATTGAGCAATGTCAGCGCCAAATCAACGCTTCAGATTTCTGCTCCCCCTCCTTAATTTGTAACCTGTCCCGTACACGCAGTGTCGGGATTTGTAGGGCTCGAATCCTTGGAATTTGGATCTTGGATTTTTTTTCTTTGGGCGCATCCCCCGAGAAAATCGGGGGTCGGGCTTTCCGTTCCTAGTCCTCGCGCCTGAATAACGGCGCTGTGGGCTATCCTCTCCAATCCCTTGCGCGCGTGCCAACGGGCTATCTCTTGGACTTTTAATCAAACCTACCATTTATCCCCCCAATAATTCCCATGCCATGTAGGGGCAGAAAATCTTCTGCCCCGATTGCCAAATGCCCCAATTGTATTTTCTGCCATCCTAAACCCCGTTAGAGGTGAAATATTTGTAGCCCCGACATTCATGTCGGGGTAAAAATGCACCTCCCACCTCCTAAAGCCCCTTTAGGGGCGAAATATTATATATTGCACAAAAAATATCTTTATTTCTAAATTTGCCCTTTTATTTCAGGATACACCTCAGCCGACGACTTGGGGCTTCCTGCCGAACGGGGAAATATTGTCAAAAGAAACATTAATACAACAAAATCAACTTCTGATTAATACCATGGTGCGATTTTACCATTTTCGTCAATGATAAGTACTTCACATTGCAGGTTTGCAATGTCTTGGTTTATTATTTCTTTCATCATTATCCAACAATTCATTTTGTGATTAGGTTCTCCAATTATAAGAGCAGGTATAACATTATCAAATGTTATGTGATTTTCATAAAATATATTTGCTTTCTGCGGCAATAAGTCCAATGCCACCTTTTGTTGAATCAGTTCTTTAATGTCCATGAAAAAGCTATGAATGTGCTTTTTGTCAAATAATTCTTTATAAACAGCGATCTGTAAAGGTCCCCAATAAATCCCTGAACCATTACTTCCGTGCTTTAATTCAATACAAATTAAATTTAAATCCTTATCAATAGCAAGCATATCTAATTCATTCCCAAATTTTTTATTTGCAGGTGTTCCAAATTTTTTTCTATCAGATGTCTGAAGTTGATATCTGATTCTTTGAAATTTTTCTGCAATTGGGTTAAAAAGCACATTCTTTTCATTTGTGTTGTCAAATCCAATAACACATTCTCTGTCAAATATAATAAAGGGACTCGAATTATCTGCCTTTTCTCCATGTAAATAACATATTAGATTTTGATAATATCCTTCTTTTTTATTACTAAAATATTTAGACTGCACTTTTGGTATCGTCCTTTGTAAATATGAAGCAATTTCACCTTTCGGTGCATTAGTGAAATTATATGTGTTCAAAAATCCATCTGAATAAGCCTTATTAGCGCTAAATTTTAATTTCTCCTTTTTGAAATCTATTTTTAATACAAGAATACGGGTATTCCCCATATAAACCATCAGCTGATCATTTTCTCGAAGATGTATATCTAGTTTAAATGGAATATCGTTTGACCTAGCTGATTTTATCTCAGGAATAATAAAATTCCCTTCTTTCAGCAAGTATTCAAATGATTCTTTGCTTAATTGTCTTTTGTAACGTAGCATAGTTTCTAATTTTTAAAGTTCATATTCTTTATTATCATCCCATAGATAAACATTTTTCATTCCATCATTCTCAAATTCTTCTTTCATTTTTTGAGGATATTGAGTATGTATCGGTACAATCTTTTGAGGCTTCAATGCATGCGAAAATATTAGCAAATCTTTGATGGTGGCATGTCCGCTTGTATGGATAGGCTTATAATTGAAATCAATTTCATTTGCCTTAATTTTATTAATGGTTTCGGTAAAATACATTTTGTATTCTTCTTTCAGATAGCCATCCCATTGTGAATATATGAGATTTATTTTATCTTTATTTTTCAACGCTTCTAGAAACTTTTCGCTTGGGCATCGCATAAAGTAAACATAATTTGAAGGGTTTGTAAAAACTTTATTTTCGATAGAATTTTCAGAAATTCGATTTCGAAAATCAGCATATTCATCATTAGATATTTTTTCAAATTGTGATTTACTCTTATACACTAATACCTCTTTCCATTCAATTGTAGGTAGCTTTGGGGATTTTTCTTTGACCTTTTCAAGTACCCAGGCATTGTATATATCAATTACAACCTTTTTACCTGTTCGCTTACAGGCATTGACCACAGACACAAAACGGTCAATGTTTTGGGCAGAGCTAATTACAATCGAAATATTTTTTTGGTTTTTAAAAATACCTGTCAATGCAATTTCAATTTCTTCCTCGTTTTTGTAACCTTTATTTTCTCTTTCAATCATAGTGCCCTCTAGCAAAAGCAAATCAATATTAGAAGGCGGATTTTTAATTAAATTCTCAAATAATATCTTCTTACGTCCTGTTGCCCGAAAATCACCAGAATAAAAAATTCGTTTTTCATCCGCCTCAATAAGAAAAGCAAAGGCTTCAGGAGAAGAATGATCAACTAAATGAGGTGTTATTTTGAATGTGTCGGCAATAACAAATGGTTTCCAAGGTTCAATTATTCTAAAATCTTTTTTGATAAATGGAAAATCTAAAAAGATTCTTGGCGCATTAATAAGTTCACGAGATACTGAACCAATGTAAACAGGGGTATCCTGATTTACAAATTCCATTAAACCATAATGATCAAGATGAGGATGTGATATAAGCAAGGCATCAGGTTTGTTTTCTTTAACATAATCAACATTTGGATTTGTTTTATCAAGCGGTAAACCAAGGTCAATCCAAAGTTTTTTTCCGTTTTGAGCAGTCAATTCTATGCAGGTACCGCCTATTTCTTTTGTGCCTCTATATATTTTTGCTTTCATATATTTTTTCCTATATCATACCAATCAAACAAATCAACGGTTCAGACCATTGTAGGGGCGTATTGCATACGCCCTCTTAATCATCTTCAATCTTAAAAATCAGCGTCATCAGCGTTCCAATTATATCCCGCACCAATTATAGCCCCTTTTTTCAAAGGATTGGAATTCATACCGGCGGCAAACCTTGGTATTTGGTATTTGGTATTTGGTATTTGGTATTTGGTATTTGGAACTTGGATCTTTCCCCCTTACGAAACCGGCGGCACATCCGGTTCACTCTCCACAACCTTCCTCAAAACCACATGCAACTCCACTTCCTCTCCCGCAATCAACCCCACATTACTCACCGTATTCGCCACATATCCCGTCAACACACTCCTCACACTCACTTTTCCATGAGGCTTCGTCGGCACCGTTGCCACATGCGAATCCCCTTCCGCATCCGAAACAGCCGTCATTCCAAACTCAACCACACTCGTTCCAACCCCTGCCAACGCATGTCCCTGCTCATCTTTATAAGTAACAAACAAATCACAACCATTCTCAATCTTCTCAATCTGAATCTGCTCCTCAGTCTTTTCCTGACGAATCTGATTCAACTTCGTGCTAATTGTATATTCCGGCAAACGTTCCTTATGCTTAAACGTATAAAGCGCCTTACCCGTAGCCATAATATCCAAAATAATCTCTTCCACTTCCTCAAACAATGTCATATTATCAGCCACAGCTCTTGCCTTATCCTGCATTTTTTCCTTTTGCGCATCGCTTTTCGCCTTCAGCGCCGTCCGCATATCTTTCAACTCCGTATATTTCTCCTCCGTAAACCCTACTGCCTCAAGCGCATCAGCATGCAACTCACAATTCTCCAACAACTCCTTCAGCCGCTGCAACAACTTTTCAACATCCTTCCTCTTCAACTCCACTCTAACATCCTGTATCCCCATTTGCTTCTGCGTCATACCCGTAACCGAAAACGCCAAATCAATATAACGGGCTAACTTTCTGATGTTTGGTCTAAACCCAATAATCAAAACCAAAATCGCCAACGTCAACTGCTCAATCAATTTGGTATAAAACCGCGTCGAATGAACCTCATCCACCTGTGCCAATTTAGCACTAAACGTTGTTATAAACGGATCGGCATACTTTGGTGAAAAGCCAACAAAATCTGGCTTATCTGTAATAAACGATGCCTTTGTCGAACCTCCAATAGGTCCCAACTCTTCAATTCTAAAATTCTTTAAACTCATGACTTCTAAATTTTTTAGTTTGTAAATAAAGAGCAAAGATACATAATTATATAATATCTCGTATAAAAATTTCGATAGAAAAATAAAAAAAAATACTAATCATAGCTAAAATCACTATAAATCAACATCCTAAAGAACCCTATCTTTAAAGCTAAAGTTAATAAAATTCCTGCCAAAAAAGCTTTAGTCCTAAAAAAACATCAATTCCCCCTCCAAAAACCACCCATTGTTGCCCAAATTTCACCATTTCTCTAACTGTATTAACCCAAAAGTCCGAAGGACTGAAATTATTATAGAAAAT
>CAIOJS010000358.1 GCA_903858655.1 uncultured bacterium
CCGCCCGGGGTACGAGTCGCAAATAACTGAAAATCAGATGTTTGCGACTTTTTTTATTAAGGGGGTACAATGAAGGTTACAAATAATTATCGTTTCATCTAAAGTGTTACGCAGAAAATAAAATGCTCTTTTCTTCATTAAATGTGATTTCAATTTAAAATATGATGGTAAGTTTGTTTACCTTAATAAGAGAACTATTCCAACATATTTGTGCGCAATGCCATTTAATTCCACCACATTAAACTTATAAATATAAGTTCCTCCCTGGCATAACCCCTCCTTTCCTTGCACTTTCCCATCCCATCCCTTTTCAGGGTCTGAAGTAAAGAAAATCTTTTCGCCCCAACGATCATAAATATAGAATTGGAATTCATCGGTTTTAAATCCCATGCCTTTCCCATTAAAATTGTCGTTTAGGAAATCGCCAGTGGGAGTGAATGTGTTGGGAATATAAAACGTGAAAGCATCTCGCACAAGTATGTATTTTGTTATCGTGTCATTGCATTCGTTATTATGCACCACAAGCATTACAGCGTAATTGCCAGCAGCGTCATAGGTATGTTCCGGAAACTGCTCGAAGGATAAATTGCTGTGTGGATCGCCAAAAGACCACATCCACTGGCTTGCATCAAACGATTCATCATAAAAATGGATAGTTGGGAAGTCTAAATTGGTAATGGTAGGATCAGCATAGAAGTCGGCAATAGGGGAAGGAAACACATGAATGGAGATGCTACCATTCGTAATACAACCAACATCTGTAATGCCCGACAGCGTTATGTTGTAGTCTCCGGCATTGGCATACGTGTATGATGGCGAGGCTGTATTGGATATATCTGTGGAGGTAGAAGGGTCTCCAAAATCCCAATGTAATGACGTGGTGTCAAGGGTTCCGATATAAGCATAATTGAATTGTTCGGTCAACGGGGCACAGCCTTGTAAAGGAAGTGCCATAACAGACAAAGGAGGTACTGATATCAAATCAACTACTACCATAGCAGAATTGGTGCAATTCCCCGCAGTACTTCCCACCACAGTGTAGGTAGTGGTGGTGCTTGGTGTGACATTTACAGAGGTGCCTGAAAGGTTCACGGGTGTCCAGATGTAGGTAGCTGCACCGGAGCCGGTCAATATGGACGTTTGTCCATTACAAATTGATGATGGCAATGCTGTTGCCGAAACGGTTGGAATTGTATCAACGGTTACATTTAGTGTTGTTCCTGTTGCACATTGACCCGGATTTTGTGTGAAAGTATAGGTTCCACTTGTGCTGTTATTTATCGTTGGCGGACTCCAAGTGCCTACGATTCCATTTGGAGCGGTTGTGGGTAATATCGGAGCCACAGTTCCAAAACAAAATGCAGGAATAAGTGGAAAGTTAGGTGTGATTAATTGTGTGACGGTTATAGTCAACGTTTGCGTTGTTGCACACACGCCGAGGGTGGGCGAAAAGGTATATGTGGTGGTTGCGGTATTATTCAAAGCGGGATTCCAAGTGCCCGTAATAGGAGGTGTGTTGGTAGAGCTAGTGGGTAATGGCGCTAACACATCTCCTGTACAAATAGGTGCAACAGCGGAAAATGTGGGTATTATATTCGGATTTACTGTTATCGTCATGGTCGCTGTGTTAGCACATTGTCCTAAAGTGGGCGTAAATGTATAAGTTGTTGTTGCCGTATTATTCAAAGGGGGAGACCAAGTGCCCGTTATGGCGGGAATATTGGTAGAACTCGTGGGTAAAGCACTTAGAGCAGCACTGGCACAAATGGGGGAAACTTGTGAAAAAGTGGGTGTAGGACTAGAGCTTACGGTTATACTCATACTTGCCGTGGCAGCACATTGTCCTGCCGTTGGTGTGAAAGTATAAGTGATAGTGCCTGCGGCAGCCGTAGATATCGTATTAGGGCTCCAAGTGCCAACGATTCCATTGGTGGAGGTGGTAGGCAACAGGGCAGGAGTTGCGCCAACGCAATAAGGTCCTAAAGCTGTAAATGTCGGAGTAATACTTGTAGTAATCGTTACAGTGGCTGAAGCCGAGCCTGTGCAGGTGGTGCCGTTGACACTGCTTACGGTATAGGTAGTAGTGACAGTAGGGGTAGCAACCACTGAAGAACCTGTCGTGGAAGACAAACCGGCTGCAGGACTCCAAATGTATCCCGTGTCGCCCACGGCGGTGAGCGTGACGCTATTGCCCAAACAAATGGTGGTAGCAGTTGGCGAAACACTTATTTGCCCTGTGTTATACACATCCGATTGAATAAAATCAGAAATCCCAAGGCTGGTATTTGAAGTTAAGGGAATCGAACTGAAAATTGGAGAAGCTGCATTGGGATTCGTTATGACGGTTATCTGACTTCCTTCATCGTTCACAATATAGAGTTTGCCATCCTTTCCCATTTCTATCTGTCCTAATCCATTAGCAAAGACTGTTGGGTTGTTCACAAAATAGGATGTAAAAGTGGCTGAACCAAAATCGTATCTCCATACATTGCTACCGCTGTTGGTGTACCAAATGGAGATATACATCTTGGTGCCATCAGGAGAAAATTCCAATCCGTAGGGTCCTGAATAAATGGTTGGCATAAAACCTGAATTAACGAGGATTTGAGGACTGGATAATATGCCAGTGGCAGCATCAAAATTGGCAGCAAAAACAGTAGAACTATAGGCGAAAGCAATGCCAATCCTACCATTAAAATAATCAAATTCACCTCTTCCGTCATAGCCTGTAGGATGTGCCATGGGATAAATAACAACTCCGGGATGAATGCCCGTGTTGTCAATCAAAAATCTTTTGACGCCGACACCGTTGCACCCAAAAGCCAAATACCACAAATTAGGAGAACAGGGAATTCTGACCAACTCCATACCTTCGCCAAAACTGCCGCCATCCAAGAGCGTATTCAAATTAATCACATCGCCCAAACCGCCCCGCAAGGTCATATCCACTACGCTATAATATAAACTGGAGCATTCCTCATTGTTATACAAAATGTAATACTGGTTGGGATTGTTGGGGAAAGGCGCAATATTGATTTCGGTGGAAGAAGAGGTGGATATAATACCAACAGAGCCGGGCATCAAAGTTCCGTTTACATCGTTCACCCCGTTAGACGTCACCCAAAAAATAATGTTGCCCAATGCATTTTCCTGGTGGGCGATGCCTTCTGCAACGCCGGACCCTCCACTGATTCCGGTATAGGATATCACCGGAGGTCCTCCGGAAAAATCTGCTTTAACAACATCTACAGTACTATTAAAAAGCAAATTGTGTACTGTGTTTTGCGAGCTAACAGAGAAACAGCAGAGAAAAAGCATCGCGCCGAAAATACTTTTAGGTTTCATTTCATATCAAATTTTAGAACAAAAGTACAAAATATTATTCAATAGATCATAAACAAATTAATTTATTATTACCTTTTTCGTCTCCACAAATTTCCCATCCAAGCTCACGCGTAGAAAATAAAACCCATTGGCTATGCCCGCCCTATCCAATGTGATTTTGTTGCAGTCGTGATAGGATTTTTGTTGAATGATTTTGCCTTGCAGGTCTATGAGGGATAGGTCGAGGGTTTGGTAGGTTTTGTCGAAGGAGATTTGGGTGGAGGTGGAGAATGGGTTGGGATAGATTTGGAGTCTGTTTTGCCAATAATTCTCATTAATATGGGAACTTGCCGTATCTTTTAAACAGCGTACGGAAGAACCATATGTCATATTTACAAAAGCACAGCCGTTGCCTTCCCAAATATTGTGTAGTGCACATCGTTCCCCTGATGGCGTTCCTTTACATATATTTGAATCTGTATTCCACCAAAATCCCCAAACGCCGATATCATTAAAAAAACTATACGCATGCCGAGACCCGCCAGGAAGTCCAGTAAAGCCACTGCTATTTGTTGCGCCAACATTTGGATTGTTCCAATGTAGAGTGTCAGTCTCTTTCAATGCCCCACCTGCGCTATCTCCACCTCCTAAATAAAAACTCATTGTATGCCATTCGGCACTAGAAGGAACATGCCAACCTGTTGGACACAGTTTTCGATTGTCAACTACGGTAAACCAATTATATAATTTACCATAAATGTTTGCAGTATTTATTGAGTTATTGTAACTGCAATATGCACCTAATAAATCATTCGCCCATTGTGTACTGTCAGTAATATTAGGTATTGTATCACCATTATTATAATGTATGGCTCTTAGATTTTCCTTCATCCAAGTTTGGGTTCCAATAGTTACAGTGTTATAAACATTTCCATCAATGTCGGTCACTGTCTGCGCTTCATTCTGAATTGCCAGAAATGCGAATGATAAAAAAAGAATAATTGTTTTTTTCATGGCTAATGATTTTAATTACGTTCTATTATTTTCAAAGTGTAAAGGTAATACATTTTTATTAAAAATGGTGAATAAAAAAGTTAACGGTAGGTTTGAATCAGTTAGCGGTAAGTTTTTGATGTTTATGGATGATTAAAGTAATTTATCCCAATGTTGATCTTCAGGTGAGTTCCATTCTTCTGAAAGGTTTTCTTGCGACAACAAAGTTATCTTATCAATTTCGACAAGTGGTTTTGAAACGGATTTAACTCCTATCATCTTTTTTATTTTTTCGATGATAGATTTTTCCATGCTTTGTTCTAAATTTATTGTTATCAAACCCATATTCTTTTTTTACAAAGATATAATTTATTTTTCATCCATAGCGCATCAATCCGCAACAACCACCTTTTTCGTCTCCACAAATTTCCCATCCAAGCTCACCCGCAGGAAATAAAATCCATTGGCGATGCCCGCCCTATCCAAAGTGATTTTGTTGCAGTCGTGATAGGATTTTTGTTGAATGATTTTGCCTTGCAGGTCTATGAGGGATAGGTCGAGGGTTTGGTAGGTTTTGTCGAAGGAGATTTGGGTGGAAGTGGAGAAGGGGTTGGCGAAATAGTGTAGGCAATAATTGAGTCGTTATTTTGTATTGAGACGGTGTTGTTAACAATAATAGATCTATCAAGGATTAGTCCAAATGAATTAGTTAATTGATAAGAAGTGTCGCTAATTTGGGCAACATGGTCATATATTTTACCATTTAATCCCGGTGTTATATTATTGGCAATTATATTGTAATTAATGTATACATCGAACGTATAACTTGTCCAGTTAACCGTATAGAAACGAAGAGTGTCACCCGCTTGACATGTTACATTAGTTGGAACATCAAAGTTTATTGGATAAATAGTAGCATTTGATTTATTACAAATAATCAAAATAGCAAAAACGAGTATCAATTTTTTCATCCCATTAATTTTTAAATTTACACTATACCTTATTACATACTCGCCTGTTTTCATTTGGCGGTATATAAATATAGGTACAAAGGTACGAAAAATTATAATGCAAGAAAAAAATAATTTTTTTTTTCACCACTTCACTTAGTGCCTCCACCAAACCAATTATTGTTGCCAAGCAAGCCCTCAGCGAGCCTACTATATTACTTATTGTCCCCGCTGCGCCTCTTATTGCCTCCGCCGGGCTTCTTCTTGGCACCAACGAACCATTTATTGAGACCACTGAGTCACTTCTTGGCGCCAATAAGTCACCCAGTGGTGCCGCTGAGTCATTCAGAGGTGCCGCTGAGTCATCCAGCGGTGCCGCTGAGTCATCCAGTGGTGCCGCTGAGTCATTCAGTGGTGCCGCTGAGTCATCCGGTGGTGCCACTGAGTCATCCAGTGGTGCCGCTGAGTCGTCCAGTGGTGCCGCTGAGTCATTCATTGGCACCAAGAAGTGACTCAGCGGTTACGAAAAAAATGTTTTTGAAGCCAACTTTTTATATATAGATACGATTCTTAGCGTTTTATGTAATACTAAATCTTCGGGTTTAAAAAAAAATTTCCCATAAAGTAGGCTTTATTAGAAAAAAAGATTTAATTTTGCAATCAAAAACTAAAAACTAAATAAAATGAGTACACACGAAGATTTTTTATCGCATGATGAAAAGGGAATGGTTGACGATATTGTATTATTTGCCACGAAAGTTCCCTCAGTTGCCGCTATTTTAGGCATATCAACACAGCAGTTAGCCGCTATAGCAAAAGACCGCCAACTTGCTGAGTGGATTTACAACGGACGCATTGATGCCGAAAGCCAAGTGCAGCAACTCACGGCTGTCAAAAACTTATTATTTTATGGAATCCCCGGCACACCGATTCAAGATTTGAATTTGGTTCCTATTGCAGATGCACCATCCCCTTTGGCTGCAGGTATTTTTTCTCGCTATCGTGCTATGGTCAAATTCATCAAAGCACAAACAAGCTACACCGAACAAATTGGCGCCTTGTTGGGCATCGAGGGTACCGAAATAGTGATTGACGAAACTCAAATGAAACCTAAAGCTAAGGTGAAAGAAAATGCTGACAACAAAATCGTAATCAGTATCACCAAAGGACATTCGGAACAAATAGCCGTGTATGGTAATCGTGTTTCGGACGGCGACCCTGCTTTGGCTCCCGGTCAGGACGAAAAATTTGATTTTATTCAAGTGGTTTCGCATCCGCCGTATAACGATTTTCGCTTAAACAAAGTGCGCAAGCCCGAAACCCGCAAGTATAAGTTTTATTATATGAAGAATGATAAAATCGTTGGTCAAGCGTCCGATGTCATTACGGTTCCTGCTCGCATTTATTTGGCAGCTGATGGCAACGAAATGGCACCAGATATGACATAGCGTATTGCGAAAAGCATAAAAAACAAAAAAAGCCTGCTCAAGAGAGTGGGCTTTTTTATTGTTATATGGTTGGATTGTCAGATTGTTGAGGGGTCATCGTAGGGGCAGAAAATTTTCTGCCCCTACCGGCAGGCTTTTTTATTGTTATATTGTTGGATTGTTCTATTGTTTTTTTCTTTGTGAAACTTAGTGCTCTCTGTGTCTCCGTGGTTTAATCCTAAATCCTAATAGTCTAATAGTCTAATAACCTAAATCCTAAAATCCTAATAGTCTAAAGCCTAAAAGCCTAAAAAAAACCCTCCCAAAAACATTGGAAGGGTCTTTCATTAAACTGTTTTTTGATTACTCAGGGTGAATAGCTTCCACCGGACAAACATCAGCACAAGCACCGCAATCGGTA
>CAIOJS010000359.1 GCA_903858655.1 uncultured bacterium
ATACGGATGCTTATTCAGTAATAGCAAGTGTTAGTCTAAGCACAACAACGGGAGCAGCGGCAACCTACGGAACGCATAACATTACTGCTTCGGGTGGAACTGCAACGAATTATGAAGTGTCGCATGTTGCCGGAACATTATCCGTGAGCAAAGCAGCCGCATTGACAGTTACTGCCGACAACAAATCAAAAGTTTATGGAGCAACAGATCCAACCTTAACTTATACTCCATCGGGTACTTTATATTATAGCGACACCTATTCCGTTATATCAGGTGTAAGTTTGAGTACCACCACTGGAGCCGCCGCAACCTACGGAACACATGACATAACGGCAACGGGAGGAAGTGCAACGAATTATGAAGTGTCGAATGTAAACGGAACATTAACCGTAAGCAAGGCAGCCGCATTGACAGTTACAGCAGATGACAAATCAAAAGTTTACGGCGCAACAGATCCAACCTTAACTTATACTCCATCGGGTACTTTATATTATACGGATGCTTATTCAGTAATAACAGGTGTAAGTTTGAGTACCACCACCGGAGCCGCCGCAACTTATGGAACACATGACATTACGGCAACGGGAGGAAGTGCAACAAATTATGAAGTAACGCATGTTGCGGGAACATTAACCGTGAGCAAGGCAGCCGCATTGACAGTTACTGCGGATGATAAATCAAAAGTGTATGGAGCCTCTGACCCAACTTTGACTTATACAGCAACGGGTACTTTATATTATACGGATGCTTATTCTGTAATAACGGGTGTTAACCTAAGTACCACCACAGGAGCAGCCGCAACCTACGGAACACATGACATTACGGCAACGGGAGGAACTGCAACGAATTATGAAGTGTCGCATGTAAACGGAACATTAACCGTGAGCAAAGCAGCCGCATTGACAGTTACTGCCGACAACAAATCAAAAGTTTATGGAGCAACAGATCCAACCTTAACTTATACTCCATCGGGTACTTTATATTATAGCGACACCTATTCCGTTATTACAGGTATTAATCTAAGTACCACAACAGGAGCATCCGCAACTTATGGAACACATCCGATTACGGCATCAGGTGGCACGGCTACAAATTATGAAGTAACGCATGTTGCCGGAACATTGACTGTTAGTAAAGCTCCTTTATCAATAACTGCCGATAACAAAGCAAAAGATTACGATGGATTAGTGTATAGTCCGTTTACTTTAAGTTATAGTGGTTTCGCATATAATGAAAACTATACTGCATTAGGAGGTACTTTATCTTTTGGAGGTACTGCTCCTACTGCCACCGACGTTGGTTCTTATACCATTATTCCAAGCGGACAAACTTCTCTTAACTATGCTATCACCTATACCAATGGCACACTAACTATTAATTGTAATTCTTCAGTAACTGTTATCAATACATTGAACAGCGGCTATGGTTCCTTGCGGAATGCTATTGCTAATGTATGTGAACCGGGTACTATTTATTTTAATTCAGCCTTAGACATTCCTTTAAGTTCAGGACTTGTTATTAATAAAAATATCACCTTCGATAACGATTGTTCACTAACAAATGGAATAACAATCAGAGGTAGTGGCGACCTAATAACCATAAATTCAGGCAAAACTCTTACCTTATCTGCTTGTAGTAAAATAACAGTAAGTGGTGCTATCAAAAACAATGCAGGTGTTACAGGTATTGTGATTTCTTCAGGTGCTTCGTTTATACAGAACACAGCTAATCTACCTGCTACGGCAAAGAGACTACTAAGCCCAGCTTGGCATCTATTTGGTTCACCATTCCAACAAAGCATGGGAGCTACGCTTTCTAACATTAATACAGGGGTAGGCACTGTGCAATTGAAACCATACACCAATGGAACCAATTGGTTGGCAAATGTAACATCTGCCTATTATTTTTTGCAACCTACGGTTGGATATGCAGTTTGCCCAAGTACGTCTGTAACGGCATCGCTCAGCGGTAATCTCTTCAATGGTTTAGCGGCTCCTTGCGATTACTCCATTCCTTTGGTGTATAATGGCACCGCAGCAACTCAAAGTTGGAATCTCATAGCAAATCCTTTCCCATCTTATTTGGATTGGAATGCTCTAGGGAAAACTAATATAAGCACTACCATATATTATTGGAACCCTACTGCTATAGGACCTCCCGTTACCAACACATCCTATTTCTCCGTTTATAACGCGGCTAACAATGTTGGAGTTCCTATGGGCACCTCAAGATACATTTCTCCAATGCAAGGATTCTTTGTACGTGCTATTTATACCACTCCAAAAATCACACTGCCTCTTGCTGCTCGTACACATAGCAGCGGCATCTTCTATAAAGAAGCAGACAACACCGAGATTCTTGTACGTCTGAAAACAGAAACCGAAATGGGCATGGACGAATTGGTGATTTGTAAAAACCCAGAAGCGAAACTTGCCTACGAAGACTTCGATTCTGAAAAGATGTTCGATGGCTTGCCCGTTGGCATGTTTTCATTAGCAGCATCAGGAGAAAAGCTGGTTATAAACACTATTAGTGACACCAACACAATAATTCCTCTAACTATTATGGGTAGTGCTGGTGACAAAGCAAAGATAACCGCCTTTGATTTAGAAAGCAGCATCACTGTTTATTTAGAAGACCGTTTGAAAGGTAAGATAACGAATCTGTCAGAGAATTCATCCTATAGTTTTGAATTCCTAGCTGACGAAGTTATCGGAAGATTCTTCATCCGATTCAACAACAGCAACGCTCCCTTGACCGCATCCAATATCAATGTGTTTGAAACGAATCAAAAGCTGCACATCATCGCTCAGACAGGTGAAGTAATTCAAGAAGTGGAAGTTTTTACACTCACGGGGGCTTGCGTTTTCAGAGCCAACCCAATCAGCAGTAATGTGTTTACAGAAACTTTGAATTTATCTTCAGCTATCTATTTGGTTAAAGTAAAAACTTCGCTTTCAACTAAGAATGTGAAGGTGAGTTGGGAATAAACATGCATAAATAATATTAAAAAGAGGCTTACCAAATAAAGGTAAGCCTCTTTTTTATTATGCCTATTGAGAAGCGAAATAGTACTTATAAAATTCCACCTCCACCGTTTTTTCAAATTATTTCAATAATTTTGACACCCATAATCACAAAAATATGTACTTTTGATTTCTTGAAAAAATTATCATGTTATCGCTCAACGAAATTAAAAAACCTATAGAACAAAATCTCAAAGAATTCGAGATTTTATTCAAAAATGCTATGCACAGCGATTCGCAATTGCTCGACAAAGTAATGCGCTATATTTTGAAAACCAAAGGCAAACAAATTCGCCCCATTTTTGTGATGTTGTCAGCTGGCATGTTTGGCACCATAAATAAATCTGCCTACACGGCTGCAACATTAATAGAACTCCTACATACCGCCACCCTAGTGCACGACGATGTGGTGGACGAATCGAACATGCGACGCGGGTTTTTCTCCATCAATGCGCTTTGGAAAAATAAAGTGGCTGTCTTGGCGGGAGACTATTTACTCTCTAAGGGCTTGTCAGTAGCTATTGAGAACCAAGAATTTTTTATACTGCAAATTGTGTCCGAAGCTGTGAAACTGATGAGCGAAGGCGAGTTGCTTCAAATTAAAAAAGCGCGACTGATGAACATCACCGAAGAGGTGTATTATGAAATCATCCGCAAAAAAACTGCTTCACTCATTGCTGCTTGCTGTGCTTCAGGGGTAGCTGCAGTATCAGACAACAGTGAAACTATCAGCAAGATGAAAAAGTTTGGCGAACTCACAGGCATCGTATTCCAAATCAAAGACGACCTCTTAGATTTTGACCAAAGCAATGAAACCGGAAAACCGTCCCAAAACGATTTAAAAGACCAAAAGATTTCCTTGCCCTTGATTTATACCTTACAACAGGTAGGGCTTTTTGAAAAACGCAAAATGTTGTACGCGATAAAAAACCACGGTGCCGAAAAAGAAACTATAAACAAAATCACCGAAAGAATACGTTCGGTGGATGGATTTGCCTTTGCCGAGGCTCGCATGAACGACTTTAAAAACGAAGCTCTGGCGATTTTATCTGAATTCCCCGATTCCGAATACAAGAAATCCCTTGAACAACTCGTTATCTTTACAACCGAACGTAAATATTAAACTCCCTTTTGACTATGAATAGAATAATTGCTGTGATGATAGGCGTATGCATTTTTATAAATGTCCAAGCGCAAGAACTGAAAACTGAGTATTGGAAAAAGAACATAAAAAAAGGCGAAGGCAAAGTCGTTGAAGGCAAAAAAGATGGCGCTTGGACCTATTGGTATGAATCGGGCAAAAAATGGTGCGAAGGGTCCTATAAAGCCGATGTACAGGTTGGACAATGGACCTATTGGTTTATGAACGGAAAATTGTGGGAAGACATCAACTACGACAATGGACTAAACACACGCTATTTTCCGAATGCTCAAAAAGAATATGAAATAAATATTGTGAATGGCAAGCGCGACGGCGTTTGGACCGAATGGTATAAAAACGGCAAGGTGAATGAAGAAGGTTCTTATAAAGACGGACTGAAAGATGGCACTTGGTCCAACTATTATGAAAGTGGCAAAAAGCAAGCCACACGCACTTTTGCTTTGGATAAGTTTGTAGGGAAATGGACCTATTGGTACGAGGATGGGAAAGTGTGGAAAGATATTTCCAACGACAATGGAGCCGTGACAGTTTATGATACCCTTGGGCATAAAGAAAGCGAATGGTTTGTAAAAAACGGAAAAAAAGAAGGAAAATCAACAGCATGGTTTTCGAGTGGAAAAGTGAAAAGCGAGACCTATTATACGAACGATAAACGCAATGGGACACAAACCATCTATCACGAAAATGGACAAAAAATGATGGAAGGCAACTTTACCAATGATGAAAAAACAGGCAAATGGTTGCAATATTATGAAAATGGCGCCAAATGGAAAGAACTCTATTTCGACAATGGAACGGACATCGCCTGGTACGAAAACGGAACCAAACAAGAAGAAGGGGCTATCAAAAACGGCAAAAAGGATGGATTGTGGACGCTTTGGTTCGACAACGGTCAGTTGAAAGACAAAACGATTTATAAAAATGGTTTGAAAGAAGGAAAGACCTTCACTTGGTTTGATAACGGCAACAAAGAGATGGAAGGCGCCTATATCAACGACTCTTTAGACTGTTATGCCCGTTGGTGGCGCAAAAACGGCAACAAAGAAATGGAAGGCAAAATCAAAGGAGATGTGCAAGACAGTACATGGATTTTCTATTACGAAGGCGGAAGCAAAGGCAGTACGGGCAATTTCAATAAAGGCAAACAAGAAGGACCTTGGGTTTATTTTTACGAAACAGGCGAAAAATGGAAAGACGGCAATTTCACCCATGGTAAGAAATCAGGTCTTTGGACCACCTACTATGAAAGCGGAGCCAAATCCCATGAAGGCAAATTTGACAACGATAAAGAAACCGGCATTTGGACTAGCTGGTACAAAAATGGACAAATCACCGATATAGGTTTGTTCAACAACGGGCAGATGCACCAAAAATGGGAAGGGTATTACGAAAACGGCAAAAAGAAATATACCACAGAATATAACAATGGCATCCGCGAAGGTAAGGCTTCCTACTGGTGGGAAACAGGCAATTTGCGCTATGAAGGCTTTTATAAAGACGGTGAAAAATCCGGTGCTTGGTCCGAATGGTACGAAAACGGTAAAGCTTCCGAATCCGGCAATTACACCAAAGGACAAAAAAATGGCTATTGGAGCTTTTATGACAAATTCGGTATCGTTTACAAAGAACAAGGATTTGTGGACGGAAAACCCGACGGAAAGTTTGTGGAATATTACGAAAACGGACAAAAATCAAGTCAAGGGCTCTTTGTCAATATGCTCAAAGAAGGCACTTGGTACTATTGGGACACCGAAGGAAAGCTTTCCTACAAAATTACCTTCAAAGCAGGAAAAAAAATCGGCGAAGAAAAACCCACCGAAACTCCCGACAAAAACGCCAAGCCCAAACCCAATGGCAGCAAAGGTTTTTAATTGATAACGACTCCTTTAATCCATAGTATTAATCGAAATAGTGTTGAAAATTGCAGCCGAAAAACCCCATACCATTTCTCGAATTACAACCTTATGCAAAAATTAGTCATTAAATTTTTTGATTTTTTTTGATTTGAATAATATTAATAACTAATTTTGACCGCCGAAAAAATAACAACATTTAGCTTATGAAAGATAATTTTGATAGACGCCTTAATTACGAAGAAAGCAAACAAAACATAGGATACGTCCCTTTGAAACAAGCCACTATTGCCGATTGGAAACGTATCGGGTTTATGTCGGGTTTGGAAGTGCATCAACAACTGAAGACCAAAGAAAAACTCTTCTGCCATTGTCCTGCGGGAATATTTCAGAAAAAAGACTCCTACGACGCCGAACTCATCCGCCACATGCGCCCAACCTTGAGCGAACTAGGGGAGTATGATGGAACCGCTTTGATGGAATTCAAAACTAGAAAAAACATAGTATATCGTATCAAAAACGAAACCGCTTGCACCTACGATGTGGACGACACCCCTCCATTCAAACTCAACCGCGAAGCATTAGACTATGCCCTCGAAATCGCTTTGTTGAGCAAACTGAACATCGTCGGCGAAGTACACATCACCCGTAAACAATATCTCGACGGAAGCATCCCAACAGGATTCCAACGCACAGCAATTCTTGGCGTGGAAGGCGAACTCCCCATGAAACACAAAAAGATTCGCCTCATACAGTTGAGCATCGAAGAAGACTCCTGTCGTGAAATTTCCGACATCGGCCACTTTCGCACTTATTCCACCGACCGTCTTGGCATGCCTTTGATAGAAACCGTAACCTATCCCGATATGGAAACGCCCTACGAGGTGAAAGAAGTCTGCGACTACATTCGGTTCTTAAATCGCAGTACGGGCAAAGTTCGCACTGGCATTGGTGCAGGCAGACAAGATGTGAACGTAAGTTGCACAGGAGGCACCCGTATCGAAATCAAAGGTGTGGCTCACACCCGTTGGATTCCCAAACTAACCCACAACGAAGCTTTCCGTCAATGGGCTTTGCTCCACATCCGCGAAATCTTAAACAAAAAGATGCCTGCTTGCGTTGCTTGGAAAATGAAATCCAAAAAAATAGATTTAGCCAACTTCCGCTTCTCCAATTTACCCATGACGGAGGCAAACAAAAACACCTTCAGCTATCATGCCATCAACTTGCCGGGCTTCCGAAAAATTCTTTCCCATTTCACACAACCCGGAAAAATGTTTGCCGACGAAATCTCCGAACGGTTGAAAGTCATTGCTTGTATCGAAAAACCCAATATGACGCACTCCGAAGAATTTGAACCCCTCATCAGCGAGGATGATTTTTCGGCTATGCGCACCCTGCTCAATGCTCGTGACGACGACGCACAAATCATCATTTGGGGACCCGAAGCCGACATGAAAACAGCTCTCGAAACAGTGGAAGAACGCTGTTTATGGGCGTTCAAAGGCGTACCCAACGAAACCCGCAAATCTTTCGAAGACGGCACCACCATTTTCGAACGAGTCTTGCCAGGTGCAGATCGTATGTATCCCGACACCGATTCCGTACCCATTCCACTCCTCGACGAACACATCACCGACCTCAGAACAAAACTCCCAACCGAAGTCATCGCTCGCTACCATCAACTCCGCACTTGGAACATTCCCGAAGACACAGACACCTATATCTTCAAGAAAAACCTATTCCCCATTATCGAAGAAATTGTCACCAAATATCAAATTGACCCCAAGTTTATTGGTACATTCATTGGTCACACCTTGAAATTTGTTGAAGGGCATTACAAAAAATCTCCCTATTTCAATTATGAGATGATCGTCGGGTTGTTCCGATTCCTGAAAGAGCAAAGCATCGAAGTGCAAATCGCCAAAGAGATGTTGATCGTCATTTACGAACATCCCAAAATGGATTTCGAATCTGTCTTGGCTACTTTGAAATTCAAACGCATCCCCAAAAGCGAAATCCTCGCCGCTATTCCTTTCATGAAAGAGAAATTTCAAAAAATCCGTATATCATCCAAACCCGAAGTCGAAACACAATGGATTATGGGCGAATTGCGCAAAATGTCAACAGGCAACATCCATCCTGCTGAATTAAAAAATACGATAGAAAAAACCAACAAATAGTAACACAATCACCAATGAGCGAAGATTTTTTTCAAGGATATAAAGGTGCGGCTCTCGAAATGTTGAAAAAGTTCAACGTGAGGGTTTGGGGACAAGCAGAAGTGGATACCACACGCGGTATGTTTAAAGGTACTGTATTGCCTAGAGCCGAAAACGACGACGATCAACATATCGTTTTAAAAGTAATAACAGGCTACAACATCGGCGTGGACATCACCACCGTCCTCTCGATGATAGAAACAGGATACAAAAAAGCAAACTACAAAATACCCGAAAAGGAATTCCCCGTAACCCCGGGACTGCCCAAAGTGAAACTCATCGGAACAGGCGGAACCATCGCCTCCCGATTGGATTATCGCACAGGAGCCGTCATCCCCGCTTTCTCCCCGGGCGAACTCTATGGCGCGGTGCCCGAACTTGCCGACATCTGCAACTTGGAAACCGAAAAACTTTTTGCCGTGTTCAGCGAAAATATGGGTCCCGACCAATACAAAAAACTCGCCGTTGCCATCGGACAAGAAATAGAAAAAGGCATTGACGGCATCATCATCGGTCACGGAACCGACACCCTGCATTACACCGCTGCCGCCTTAACTTTCATGGTACAAAACCCGCCCATTCCTATCATCCTCGTTGGCTCCCAACGCTCCTCCGACCGTCCTAGCTCCGATGCGGCACTCAATTTGATGCACGCTGCCACCGCTGCCGGACATGGCGACATCGCCGAAGTCATGGTGTGTATGTTTGGTCCAACCTCCGACGAATACGGCTTCCTCCACCGGGGCACACGCGTACGCAAAATGCACTCCTCCTATCGTTCCACATTCCGAACCATAGGCGACATCCCCGTGGCAACCGTAACCCGCAACGGTGTAGTGCCCCAAAAAGAAATCTATAACCATCGCCGCAAAGACACCAACGTGAAAATCACACCCGTGTTCGAAGAAAAAGTCGGCATGCTCTATTACTACACCAACATGCAACCCGACATGATAGATGCCATGGTTGACAACGGCTACAAAGGCATCGTCATCATCGGCACCGGGCTTGGACATGTCAACAAACCCATTTATCCCGCCATCGAACGCGCGGTGAAAAAAGGCGTCGCCATTTATATGACCGTGCAAACCCTCTGGGGCTATGTCCACATGTTTGTCTATGACACTGGGCGCGATTTGATGGCGAAAGGCATCATTCCTGCCGAAAACATGCTCCCCGAAGTTGCCTATATCAAACTCGGATGGGCTTTAGGACAAACCAACGACCTCGAAAAAGTCAAAGAAATTATGCTCACCCCCATCAACGACGAAATCACCTCCCGCGAACCCTACAACGGATACCTGATTTATCAAGGCGGAGTGAAAGAGATAGAGGACTTTATTAAAAAGGTGCATAAATAAAATCTTAAAAGACGCTGATTTATTTTTCATGAATTTTCGGTAATGAACCGAAAAATTTATCCTTATCCCAATTTGCAGGATTATTGATAATGTAATTCGATATGTTTTGATATGATCGTTCATTACGAATGATATGTTCATAATAATCCCGTTGCCATAACGCCACTCCTGCTTTTTGGCGAATAATATTAATTTGTTTTGCCGTATTCATTTTATACCAACCCACAATTTTCGATAATCCTATGGGCGATTGTACGGGCGATTCACGAATCGCCCTTTCTATAATCTCCTCATCACGAATCGCCCCTTCTTGAATTTCCTCATCACAAATCGCCCCTTCTTGGATTGCCCCATCGATATGCATTTGCTGGGGCGATTCATGAATCGCCCCTACCGCGCCCAAAATTTCCACAATAAAATGTACATGATTTGGCATAATAATATATGCATGCAATTTTGTTTGACAATATTTTTCGGGCATGAATTTTATAAACTTGTCTGCAATTTCTCCAACCCCATTCAATATCATTTCCCCTTCCCGTATTTCCCCAAACAATCGTGTCCTATCGTGCACCATTATCGTAATAAAATACAAACCCGCCTGTGCATAATCATACCCTTTCAGGCGGATACTACGGCGGTGGTGAATATTCGGATTGTAAATCATTTCAATTTAAAAATCCTCATTCCATGGCGGAACATCTCCATGCACTTCAAAATACCGTTGCATCAACAACCCTTCAACATATATCGGCAAATCCTGATGTTTTTCATCCTGCGTCACAAACCAATAGATATCCAACGCATCAACATGCTCATCCTTCATTTTTTTATCCCAATTCGATTGTAGCGACAATTCTTCAATCGCCATTACATGTATGGCATCTATCTGAATCGCCCCCACCGGCAACACACCAATATACACCAAATCCACATGCCCTTTTGCCAACCGAAAAATATAATACACCCCGGGTTTCTGTGGCACATCTTTACTAACATCCTTCAGTACATCTCCTTTTTTATAAAAGAAATGACCTTGCTTTTTGTATTTTCTTGTTTCGCTAAACATAATATTTTGATTTTTAGTTTGTGTATTTCATTTGCCATTCTGATTTCACTCGGAAACCCACCGAAATAATCACATCAAGTTTGTTGTAATTTATATCTCTTTCTATGGTTCGCTTCCCTTCCTGTTGAACTGTTCGGAATTTCCGAACAGTTGCCAAAGCATCCAATTCATCTTCTTCAAAAACATTTATAATACTGCCTATTTTTTCAAATCCCATAAATCCAAATTCATCCACTTTCCCCCTCCCACACATTATCCCTCTCTCCGGTTCCAACCTTTATTTTATCCATTAAATCTCTATTCTTTTCCTTACTATCTAATTTGTCTTTAAGTATCATGTTTTCATATCTTGCTAAATCATAAATCCATTTTGGCGAAGGAGCAAATATGGCAAACAAAAATAACTCCATTGAATAGGTAGTCATTTTTATATCGTTGCAGAAATCAGTGTCAATACGCAAGCGATAATAATAATCTCCTTGCTCAATTTCTTTACCAAATAGGTCAATGTGGTTTTTCTGTGCCCTTCTTATGGTCCATTGATCAAACTCAGAATTGATGATGTTTAAATGTTTAATTAAATCACATCTCATTTCATCCGGAATAAAATTGTCCATTAGTTTTTCTTATTTTAAGTTACCATCTTTTAGAATTAGGCATCTTATACCATTGCTTTCTATATTTTAATCCAAAATCAATTTGGTATAATGCCGATAGAGTAGCTGTTATAGTTCAATTTCCCTGTTCCGTACATAAACCTGTCCCGCATATGCAATGTCGGGAGTGTCGGGAATGTCGGGCTTGGGCTATTACAGATACCGTATCGGTATTAAAAACAAAGATACAACTATTTCAACAATCGTAACATCCCAAACCATTATTTGTATTAAATTCTTATTCATCATCCAATTTTTTTCGTTTTCGGCTAAAGACATAACATGTCTATGATGCGACTTTTGCAACTTTGCATTCTTTAATTTGTAGTTTACAACTACTACCTACAGTTCCATATCATATCTATAAACGCTCCAGCCCTGAAAGGGCATTATACAAATAACGCAGGGTGAAGCCCTGCTTCACTATCACATCTATGAATTCTTTAGCCCTGAAAGGGCGTAATAAATCATCTGTTATTCGAAATTTGCCACCGATGTGCGAGACCGTTGTGCGACAGTTTGCAACTTCGCACCTTGACTACTTAACCAATTAACTCAACCTGTCCCGTACAAATAGTGTCGGGATCAACACAATTAACTAATCAACGTACTTCTCACCTATCGAGTAAAATCATAACGAATGGATATTTAAGTCCCTATCAGTTCTAACGGTTTTTTGCCATTCATTTATATCACCAAACGTGGAAGTATCCACCCCTTTATCAATGATGTGATACAACTTCTGCAAATCGCTTGGCTTTGATTTGGCGGCTTCAGTATAGATATATCTTTTTATGCCTAATTTTTCGGCAATAGCAATTAATAGATCCAATTCCTTATGATTTTCTATTTCGAAGGTTATACGTTCCATATACTTTTATTTTTTGGATGTAAAATTACAAATTTATTTTTGATTAGCAACCCTACAACTAATTTATTTTTCGAATTACGGCTGTGCAACAGGCACTTTGCAACTTTGTACCCTATTGTCCCAATTTCAGTTCTCAACAAATCGTCGATAACTCTTTTGTCCCGTAGGGATATAATATCGGTAGGAATATGTATCCCCACGAGACTCAAGCCCCATCGGGGCGAAATATTTCCAAAGAACCGTTGTGCGACTTTTGCAACTTCGCTGTTGTGCGACAGTTTGTATCTTTACGCCTTGACTATTCAACCAATAACCCTCCCGCCTTATGCTTTGAGTGAAGCCTTCACTAACTCAATTAAGGCCGTAGGCTTATAGGCTTGAAGCGATGAAGGTATCATTCCAAATTCCATTCACAACATAAAGCTAGAGGAGGATTGACAAAAAACAACATGTTTATATTGCAACTTTTATGTCTGGCATTTCATCAGAAAACTCTTCGTCAATAAGATGAATTTGGCTTCTAATTATTTGCCTTTTTTCAATCGCAGGCATTAAGCAGTAGTTTTTAAAGTCTTCTTTATCGATTTCAGAAGCGTCATTTACATTTGGAAAAAGCAATTTTAAATATGCCGTAGTAATTCTTTTAACAGCTGTCGTATCTCTTGTGTCTGCTCTTGCAGGTACTTCAAGTAAATCATTTACTATTGCTGAATAAATAGGTTTGTCTCGAAGTTCATGCATTATTTCAGAAAAATACTCAACGTTTAGCGTCCATCCATTAATTTTCAAATCTTCATTAATTCGAGGTAACTTCCATCCTTCAATAAATCCATGAAAACGATCAAGTAAAGCTGATTCTTTAAATGT
This sequence comes from uncultured bacterium, assembly GCA_903858655.1. GTDB lineage: Bacteria > Bacteroidota > Bacteroidia > Bacteroidales > CAIWKO01 > CAIWKO01. Next base: position 13,088 of record CAIOJS010000359.1, read on the forward strand.
GTCAGGCAATTCTGAGAAATATTTTAACTTAATTGGCTTTTTATCTCTTGAAAGAGAAATATTACCCATAATAATTAACCCGGCTTGTGAAACCAACTTTACATTTGCAACAGTAGTATAACCGAATTCAAGATAGCTTTTGAGTGCAGCTTGAATTTCTGCTGAATCAGAAAATGTTATTGTTTGAATTTCATCCATTGTAACAAAATCGTACAAAGTTATTGCACCCATTGATTTTTTTGTCATATCATAAAATAACTTAGCTCTAGTTACTTTACCTCCACTAATCATCCAACCATATTTGGAGAGATTTCCAAAAATGTAGGATTTACCTGTTCCTTTTGGTGCCAACTCAATCATATTTAGTCGTGGTTCTATGAAAATTAAAATTCTACTAAGGAACATCAATTTTTGTGATAATGATTCAAAACCATTAGGATTATACTCCATTGAACGAATCAATAAATCTATCCATTCTATAGTGCTAAATTCATTACGTGCAGACCTGAAATAATCTAAATCGACTTTATAAGGTTTAAATGCCTTATAATTTACAAGCTCAACATAACCTTTTTCTTTACCTTCTGGTGGTTGATACACTAGAGTAACAACACCCCAAAGTTCACCATCTTTTAATTCTTTATTTTTTTTTGCAACATGGTCAGGTATTCTTCCTTCGCTTGATTTTATACCTAAGTCAGGAATGGAAAAGAGTAATTTATCATTTTTTAAATCTGTTTCAACAATAAATCTTGTCAAAACTGTAACTTCTTCCCGGTGTGTCCGCAATCTATTCTTAAGATCATTATCTTTACTTGGAATATGGTCTTCTAAAAATTTCAGAACACCACTTCGATCTAAATTACCATAACTATCGGTATAACGCTTTATCAAGAAATCCTTAATAAATGATGGTAAGTTTTTACCAGCAAAAACGCTATAATTCTGAGGAATCTTAATCACAGATTCATCAGGAAAAGCTTGCTTTATTTTTTCATCAAGTGTAATCAAAATAAGTCCTCCTCTATTATTCCTGAGATTATATTAATTGTAAATATCTTTTCACTTTTACCTGCCTTTATCTTAATAGGAATTTTTCCTGATAAAGATTTATCAATGTTGGCTTCCCATTTATTGTTTTTTTCATTAAAATTTAGACTCGATACCTTTCCCTTTATTTCTAAGTTTGCTGAGAATGGTTTAGGCGTTATGTTTATTGAAATCAGTGGCTCCTTTTTAGATACTTCTGTTTTTTCAATTGTAATTGAATAATTAATTTCTGCAATATCTTTTCTGTTAGAAATTATAATAAAGGGTACTAATACTTCCTCTGGAGTGCATCCGCCATGAACTTCTCTTATCGGTTTTTTCCCTAATGAATTATGCTTTAATGCTATTAAATAGTTTTTTTGATTTATATCAGATTTATGAATAATGTAATCAGTATCAGATATATGATCTTTATCTGTAATTTCAATAAATCGACCCTCATGACTATCGTCTTTCCCATATTTTTTGGATGTTGCAAGCCTTGAAAGTGCGGTTAATCCATGATCAGAAACAAGTGCAATTGTTTGCTCTGAATCAAGAATTAGATATGTGTCCATTATTCGCTTGATTTCAATAAATTCTTTAATAATAATATCTGGATAGGAATAAAGATTTGAATGAATAAAATTATCGAAGTCCTGTATGTATTTCGTGTCAAGAAACCTATTTTGTTCTGTACTTGTTGGAAGATTGGCTACACCAATACTTTTTTTTAATACTTTAAACCCCTGATTTCTATTGTTTAGATAGTTTTCAATAAATGAAACCCATTCAATACCTATAGCGTCAATCCAAATTACTTTATCTACTTTATTAATATGGAAAATACTGTGAATTGAATCGAAACTGTGATACCAATTGTAAAATGTTTGTTCATTGGTATTCTTTAAAGACAATAAATCATTCAAGCGTTCAGTTGCAAAATCATTAAGTTTTGATTTCTTATATTCCTTCAAATATTCAATAATCCATTCGTTTTCTGTATTCAAGTTATCAAATGAACATTCTAAATTGTAATATAAAATCTCAGGAAAGCGTTTCACTAATAAATCGAAATCAGTTATTTTATCTTTTACTATCAATTCAAATATGAGTACTTTCTCAAATTGAAACAAACCTGTTGTAAGCAATAGGGCTTGCCTATTATCAGTAATAGATAGAATGTTAGAGGTTAGCTCGGTAATGGCCTCATCACAAAGATTAATTGGTTTAAAATTTGAAAACCGCAGAATTAAATCAAACCGATCATTTATATATTCTTCTTTAGTTTCCAGAGTAAATATTTTTTGATAAAGACATTTAAGCAATGAATGATCTGAATAATCCGAAATTGATTCAAAAACTTTGTATATGTATTTTGTTTCTAAACAGCTTTGTGATAATACAAAATGTTTTAAAATCCATTTTTCAAATAATTCATTTGTCTTAAGCCAATATTCTAGTATTGTGTGTATTGTTAATGATGTAACCCGAAAATAATTCTTTACAAAGGTTTTTAATGTAGTGAAGTCGATATTAAGATAACTGAGTAGTTTTTCCCAATACATTATCTCAGATTCTTCATAAAAGATAGGAATTTCAATGTTAAAGATTTTTTCGATTAGATTCTTGGGATTGTCAAATTGTTCTATAGCAAATATTGTGTCAGGTAAAGTGTTCTTATAAAATAAATTTAATGGTTTCGAGTGACAAATAACATCACAAGGGCTTTTTTTCTTCCAAAACTTTAGCCATTCTTCCGTATTGGCAATTGTTTCATAATTAGCAATCTTTTTCGAGTATGTTTGTGAGGACAAATATACTTTTATTGAATTTGGTGTTTCTCTAGATATTTTCCAATAGGGCGCAGACTCTTCTTGCCTAGTAAAATTCTGAAAAAATTCCTTTTCAAATCTCTCTTCGACTCCAATTAATGGTAGATATATACGTCTTGATAATTCATCATTTTCGATTAACAGCAATTGATTGAAGAAGTTATTGAAGTCCTCTTTAGAATAAAACCGAACAATTTCTGAAAAAGGCACAACAGCCGTGTCCTTTGATAAGTTTTTTACTATGCTGATTAACGTATCTTTTGTAATCCAACCATCGGGATGAGGTAATTCTTTTTCGAGATGATAATTTTCGACCCCTTTTAAAGATAACCTTTCAACCAACAGTCTAAAAGTTTCAAATTTCTGTAAAAAAATCAATCTAACAGGGTACCGTCTTGACAGTATATCACGCGTAACCTTATCAGAATTAATTTCAGAAATTAATCCTTCGATATTTTCAAACTCTTTTATTTTATCAACTAATTTCATGGATGTGTTTAACTAAAATATTTATCAATCAAACTTATCAATTGAGAAAAATGTGGGTTTTCTTCAACCATTTTCACAATCCTGTTTTTAAGTTCTTGTTCACCATGATTAAAATTCCTGACTTTATAAATGATTTTTTCTTTTTCTGGTGTGGGAATGGGTGTGGAAGTAATAGGATTTTGAGGATTATTGGGAATTGTAGGTGGCGCTTGATTTTTATGAATATACCACTTTAACACTTTTTCTCTTATGTCTTCCTCTTTCCATCTTCCTTTTTCTTCCTGTAAATTTTCCAATATATACTTTTCTATCTCATCAAAATTGCTTTCATCTATAATTATTTTATCGTCAACAGTTTGAATAAATGTTAAAAATCCTTTTCTGTAATTTTCGGGTTTATTGATAAGTTTCAATTCGTATCTAAAATCCTTTAATTTCTCTAATACATTTTTTATAAGCTTAATATCCAATTCATTTGTAAAGGATAAAGTGAGTTTTAATAATTCATCGATAATATGCGTATAATTTTTAGTTTCATCAATAAACTTTAATGTCCATAATGGATATTTCCCATGATTCTTTACATAATTTAGAATAGCCCACCTTGCATCAGTGATACTATTTGGATCTGATATTTGAAATATTTCACAAAGTATATTTTTTAATTCCCTTTCTTCTTTTGAACCAAATCGTACATTTAATTTATTTTGATTTCTGTTGTCTTGCCAAAAACTAAACATGTAGCCAATCAAATCTCGCATTTCATCCTTCTCAATGGGTCTTCCGACATCAGACACATAAAGTTCTCCAATAAATTTTCTGAGAACAAAACCCATTAGCGCCATATTAGGCATATTGGTATAGAGCCCATAAGGAGCTTCTGTTAAGAATTTCAATTCTTCACCAATGTTGAAAAGCGATCTCTGCTTGAGTTTTTCAAATTTTATGTCTATTTCGCTTTGAATAATGTTTAATGTATGATACGGGTCTCCATCCGGCTTTAACATTAGATTGTCCGAAACAATATATTCTTCTTCCTTATCTTTAACTAAAAATTTAAGATATGCTGTGGGACCACTTGATGTTTTTTCTTCCAACTCTGTGCGATTATCAGCAAAAATAAAAATCTCCGCAGATTTAATTGCATTTTGAAATTTCCAAACATTAGCATTTCTGTATAGTAGAGAAATATTATCGATACCTTTTGAAAAGATTATTGGACTGTATTCTCGATTAATCAAACTGCCTATTTTGGAGGAAAGCTGCTTTTCATCCTTATCCCTAAAAATAATCTGCATGTATCTGTTTCTAATTCGGGAAAACCACTCTTTTACTTGGTCTTTTGCATAGTTTTCATAGTTAGCCGACTGTTCTTCATAGCTGTGATTATCACTAACTTGTTTTCTAGCAATATAATCAATAAATTTTTCGTAATTTCTTTCAGAGAATGGTTCTTCAACGATAATAAAAATTATATTCTGAAAATCATCATCCTGAGCTAAATCTTTTATTTTGGGAATGGTCGTTAAATGATCATAGTCTCCGTTTGCTAAAAACACTGCACATTTTAAACTGAATGGTTTCCCAAAAGCTTTGTTTAAACGATTCCGCAAAATATGTTCATTCTCAATTTTGGTTGAAAACACAGCAATTTCAGACTCCCTGTAAATATTGTCCTTAAAAATATTCTTTTCTATGTCTTTATCTACTTGGGCATACTTAAGAACATTGATAATATCTTTAAATTGATTTCTTAAGCTCTCTTTCGCTTGTTCTATTTCCCTAATCGGTAAAGATGAGAACTCAATTAAATAATCACCCCCTGGAGTCTTTGTAACTATTCCTCTTTCGTCTATAAAGGTTAGTATATTAGGTATTTCATTCTCAAAAACAGATCCTGTAAAAAGTGAAGTAATGTTCTCGGCTGAAGGAGTAACAGGACTTCCTTCTTCTCCGGTGACTTCAATTACTTTGAATAATACATTCAGAAGCAAAATCCCTTTAAATACCTTGGTGCAATTTTCTCCATGTTCCTGAACTCTTTGAATATTAATCCGATATTTATCAAGAACTTGATTAAACCTTCCTTCCGGATCATTTTCAAAGGCATTTACAAAGAAATCCCATAAGTAATCTGCAGTAAGCAAGCGTTCTCCGTTTAACTCTTTATCTAAATAATTTGAAAAACCGCATTCCTTATCGTACAAGAAACCAAATATACTTCTATTGGTTGAACCTAAATTTCGGGCGATAAAGGTCGATAAGTAGGCAGAATATGGATGGATAGGAAAAAGGTCTTTTATTTTGGATTTTGCAGATGCACTATGATTATTGGTAAGCAAATTAATTAGATCATCCAATTGGGATGAACTATCAAATATTTCGCCTTGCAGTCTTCGCCATTTTTCAATATTTATTTTTTTGATAGTTGCCGAAATAATATGATAGGTCGTAATGGGCTCCATACGGTATTGTATAATATGAAACCTATCATTCATTCGTGTTAAATCCTCTTTTGGTATAGTATGTTGATTGGGTGTTCTATGACTAATTAAATACAAAAAGATGTTGTTCTTCTCACTTAATTCGGCAATGTTTTGTATTTGATTAATTATGCCCGAATTTATTGAATCCATAACAGAAGTAAACTCATCCCAAAAAATAATAATTCCATCTGCTTTGTTTTGAGCGATAACTTCGTTATTGACTTCAACAAGCCAATTGGAAATATCTGCATGTGAAAAATGAAATCCTTCATTATTCAGAGTGCTTTCAATTACATGAAAAAAGTCAATGTCATAAGCGTTCAGTTTTTTTAAGATATCAGCTTTTGTTTTTACATAAATACTAAGTTCATCATGCTTTCTTATTAGCAAATCCCAATCTATAAGAGGACTATTTACCTTTTCAATTAATCTGTCGAAATCGCTGGTTGTAACAATACCTAAATCCTTGAACCCATGCGAAGTTCTAACAGCTTTCTCAATTTGCAATGCAAACGTTCTGCTATTTGAAATGCTTCCCAATCCTTTTAAGACTATTGGTATTAATTTATTTTTGCCTCGATAGTTCTTTATTTTTGATTTTAAATTGGAATCATCAATCCTCTCATTTATATAATCTTCCACGCCACCATAATCATCAAAAAGCAAATGTTTAATTACAGAAGCAGCATGGCTTTTGCCTGTACCAAAAGTACCTTGTATCCAAATAGATTTTCTTAAACTTGGGTCGCTTGAATCAATAGCAGAAAGCGTTTTCCGTAAAACTTCATAGAACTGTTCGTTGGGAATAAATTGTTTCCAATAATTAACAGTTTCGTTCTCAATATTAAATACAGGATGAAAATACTCCTGTAATCCAATGATTTCTGAATATTTCATGATACTACTATTTGTCAAGTAAAAGTTTTAACACTTCGGTATAGGTCAAATCTTCGCGTAGTGAGATATTATCGAGTCCCATTACAAGATCAACTTTTACTATTCCGTTTTTATTTTCTTGCAACGTTCTCAATATGTTCTGGAATCGTTCTTTTGATAGTCCAAACTCTCTATAAATACCTTGCTTTTGTTCGGGTGAATATAATTCGGCAACAGTTAAATTGAACCTGTTTTTATCATTGGCATAACGATAAATGGAATAGGCAACAGAAATTGGAGTCACATTTTCATATGGAGATTTTCTTATTATTGTTTCCGAAATTCTTTTTTGAACTTTCCAGAAATTGAATTTTGAGCCCAAAGGACTTTCTACGAACATATTAATTAATGCTGCCAATCCATTAAGTTTTGTGCTGTCTTTAACGTCAGGGAAAGAGTTCTTTAAAATTGATTCTAAATCTTCTCTACTTATAGCAGAGTTCCATTCGACATCTTGACTATACCATTTCAGTATTGTCGAATTATAAATTAGATTAATCCAAATGATTTCCCATGCCAAATCATTACTGTTTTTAAATTGCTTTTGTAGTATTATTCCAATATCACTAATTCTTTTGTCCGAATTATTTAATATTTCCGCATCTTTTAACCAATTAAGGAATGCAGGAATCATTTTTATTCCTAAATCATTTTCACCCAGAAAGTAATTATCTGGATTGATAAAATATTGGTTAAGCCATTTCTCTCTTAATCCGAATCTATTATATCTATCAATACTTGTAATTTTTGTTGTCATGTTTTTCCCTCCTTCTAATATATTTAAAGATTTTGCCATCATACACCCTTTTTCAATGAAATCAATACACTTTCCGCAATAAATGCACTTAATTGAATCAATTTTAACTTTAGGTTCTACGACTAAAGCTCCAGTTGGACATTCAACTTCGCAAGCCAAGCAATGATTACAATATGTTGCTTTATTAATTACTTTTTTCACATTACCAAGTAAAGTTGGATAACTGCCAAGTTTTGTAAAAGATACAACAATTTTATTGTCATTATTCAAAAGTGTTTCTATGGTAAAAGCACAAACGATTTCTTTAAATTTAATCTCCCCATTAATAATATTATTGTTTTCAGCAAAAAATAAAGGGCCTAATACTTTAAGCCATTCTAAAATATCCTCCATAGGATTTGTTAGAAAGACCTTAAGGTCTCTACTTTGCTCGATAATATCAATTCTTGAAACACTGGAATAGTTGCTTTTTGAACCAGATCTCCTTTTCCACCGGCTCTCTTTTATATAATCCTGTACATCAACAACTCCTGATTCGATGGTTGCTTTCTTAATAACATTTAAAAAAGGTTCCATCTTTTCCGGATAAATTTTCCAAGCAATTCTTTCATTCCAATCAGATGAAAATGGGCAGATAATACATCCAACCCTTGAAAGACCATATCTGTAACCTTGGTTTATCGCTAGATTTCTAGAAAATAAATAAAGAAAAATCTCTGTAAGACTCCAAGAAAATATTGGCCGCGCGTTAATGACATTATTATGCTTAACTTGTTTTCCGATTCTTTCATAGGCTTCTCTTTTGCTACTTTCTTCAGCTCTCACACCTTCGAAAACTAAGACATTTGGCTGTTTTTTATTTCCATTAAGATGTTTTAAATCTCTATACAATGGAGCTGTCTTCGATACTGTACAACACCACCTATGAATACGGCTTGGCAAACCAAACTTTTCCCAAAGTTCAACTGTATCTTTTTGTGGATTTTGAGATAAATGAAACTTTAACTGAGGGTATAGTGCAGTATAGAGTTTTTTTGTTTTTTCCCAAATTTCGAATGATGGTGGGATTTCCATTCCTGTATCTGAATACATCACCATAAAGTTATCAGGAGGTATAACACGGCTTACAAGGTCAAGTGTAACTTGTGAGTCCTTGCCTCCGCTAAAGGAAGCTATGAATAGGTCAATTTTTGTATTTAAATAAACTGTTTTGTTGTTTTCCCTTGCCAAATCAAGTGGTATAATATCAAAACTATCACAATCCTGTTTAACCACTGCTTGTTTTACTTTTGTGCTTTTTTCATGCATTTCTGCAAGTATAGCCCAGTCAACTTCTTCATTTGCTTTGGCTTTACTTCTTATTTTCTTTAGACTATAAGTACGATATGTTTGTTCAATAAATTCAATGGCTTCCTGTTCAAGAAGGAAAAGTAATTTTTGATTTTTTTCAACAACCTTCTGTAAATTAATAGGTTTTAGTTTTAGGTCCTTTCCGTGTTCAGTAATTTCAATTTTTGGGTCGTCAAAAATATTTCCACCTTTCACTTCTGCAACCATTTCTCCTTTGTAAAAATATCGTCTGTCTGTTGCCCAAAGTAAAGGCTCGTTTGATTCCGGATATTTCCAATTCCAATCTTTATCAAAACCAAGCAAGTTTAATTCTTCATGAAAAACTGGTCGTGGAGATACATTTAAAGCATCACCGTTTCCGTTTGTAGTAAGCAAAACTCCATTAACTTCCTTATCCCAAATTATTCTAAACATCGACATTATCTTGAAGGTTGGCAGCTTGCTCAATTTTTCTAAGTGTTTTGTAAATAAACCGAACTATCCTTGGATTCTCAACTAAGGTATCATTACAAACAACATAAATTTTCCGCGTCAAAAGTATAGGGTCTATTTTATTCAAGGCATTCCAAACCACCTGCAAAAGCATAGTCGAATCTTTCCCTCCGCTAAAACCAATAATCCAAGGTCGTGTAGTATGCTCATCAAAAAGATACTGATCAATTATTTCGTTTTCTAAATGAGAGATATTTAATGCCATATACTATTTTTAATCTTGCAGAACCATCTGCAAATCTGTAATAAAAGTTATTTTGTTATAATTGTCAGTCCTGTATTTTCCAAAATAAAAGCAAAGATACACATATTTCAACTACCTTAACATCCCAAACAATATTTTTTTTCTTTTTCTTCCAAAACCATAACATCTAAAGTCCCAATAGTTCCTACTGACCTGCAATCTGCCCATTTCCTATTCGCCCGTCTTCTAATTGTATCATCAAACAGCAAACCTTGTACTGTAAAACTATATTCATAATCATTATACATTTTACGGGAACTATTATACATTTTACTGAAATTTCTTACCAAAATAAAATACCTTCCTCGCATCCCTTTTTTGCTTGCCGTGGTTTCCTTATTACTTGATACCATAAAATAGTTTTAAGATGCTATAAAAAAAGTTTAAGGTACCATAAAAAAGTTTTTGATGCTAAAAA
>CAIOJS010000360.1 GCA_903858655.1 uncultured bacterium
ATAATTTTTTATGTCTTTAATATCAGTAATATTAATAGGTGCTGAAGGAGTCAAAGGACAAGAATTAACAGAAGTCTGTGCAATAGTATCTGACCAACCTGGAAACCCTCATTGCCATGACCTACAAATTGGTGATACTTCTTGTCTGTTAGGTACGATTTGTGTTGGAGAGGAAATTTCGTTTTATTTAATTAGTGATTGCTGGAATCAATTGTACGAAGCTTATATTAACAATGGACATACTGTTACAATACATTATGATTTTAATGGAGCTCCAACTAACCCATCGACTGTGGCAGACCCAAATGATAATACAAATGATCCCGTGACTGTTTCATATACTACACCGGGGTTATACCAAGTAGACTTATATTCATATGATAATGCCGCACTACATTCTCATAACTGGGGTTATGTAAGAGTTTTACCTGCACCAGATGCTTCGTTTGATTTATCGAGTAATTCAATATGTTTAGGAGGACAAGTTTGTGTTACATTAAATAATGATCAATATGGATTTAATGAAATCATAGGAATCGACTGGGGGGATTTGATAAATTGTTTTGGACAGCAAAATGCTGGTCACCCTTTATTTAATTTTCCAAATTGTTATATTTATGATAGGCAAGGAATATATACTGTTACAGTAATTGCTTCAAATGGTTGCCCGCCTGATGATACTGCTAGTATGACTGTTGAGGTAAGTCTGCAACCAGAGTTTACATGGGTAGGTCTTTGCCCAAATAGTTTAGTAACATTTAATGGCTTTAGTTGTAATGATGGAAGCGTTGCTCAGTGGCAATGGAACTTTGGTGATGGAAGTACTTCTAACTTGCAAAATCCAACACATGTGTATCAAAATGCGGGAACTTTTAATGTAACATTAACCGTTCTGGATAATTTTTCTAATTGCCCAGGGTCAACATCAATAACACATACTGTTACTATTACTGAAGTAGAAAGCCCTATAATAGTAGGAAATAATAATAACTGTGATTCTACAGCAACCTATACAATAAGCAATGCAAATTCAAATTATACTTACACATGGACGATAGATAGTGTTGCATTTAGCAGTAGTTTTCCTATGACTGGAGCTACCATTAATGTTGTTTGGGAAGACTTGTGGTGGCATTTGGGTGAACAAGCAACATTCACATGGATGTATGTTACAGTAGTGGATAGTGCTACGGGTTGCACTAGTAAAGATAGTATAAAAATATGGAGGTGTTGTTCTAACCATGTACCAAACAATTACATAAATGATGTTACAATAACTAATGCTAATCAATTAAATATCTCTGGAGTATTGAATGGAACGATTACAATTAATGCGGATATAACCCTAATACCTCTTTATGTCTATATGGGTCCAGAAGCAAAAATTGTAGTAAATCCGCCTTATACTTTTACGGTTACCGGTAGTAAGATATATGCCGGTTGTAAGTATATGTGGGATGGAATTTATGTGACAGACAGCAATGCTAAAGTTATAATTGAAAATAAATCTGAAGTATATGATGCTTTCAATGCAATTATGTCAGAACATGGAGGGAAATTTGAATTGAGCAACTCAATGTTTTATAACAATTATATTTCTGTTTTGGCTAAAAATCTTTATTTTGGACTCACGATGCCAACTTATACCTATCAGACGCATAGAGGCTTTATACATGGATGTACTTTTGACAAACAAGGCATAGGAATGATAGCACCATATTATGGACAAAAGCCAAGATATGGGGTATATGTGGATAATGTGAAATGGTTAACAATTGGCGACAGTACGGCAGCAAGTGATACAAATTTGTTTCGAAATTTATTTTGTGGTGTGTATAGTAAAAACTCAGGAGTGAAATTGGTTAATAATAATTTTAGAAATATTATCAATACAAGTATCTGTTGGGGGCTTCCAAACCCGATTAGCATTAGTTGTGAAACTGCTATTTTTAGTATTTATTTTAATCCGAATAATCTCAGTGTAAATAGTTCGCAATTGATATGTGGAGGAGGCGCAGCTTATACACGGAATTATTTTAATACATGCCGATATGGCATTTATACCTACAAAACATTGACTGGGATCACAAAGAATAAAATGTATAATACTCCCAATGGTATATTATGCAGGGATATCCGGGGAGGCAGTGTTATATTACTCACAGTTTTTTTAAAACCAATATATATAATGGAATACAAATAATAAATACATTGCCTGTATTATCAAAGATTACTGTGATGTATGATACGATTTTAGATCCAACAAATGGTATTATTGTTACGAATGTTAAATCATGGGCTAACAATGTAAATTATTATTCCACTGTTCGCAATAATTATATTGTAAATAATAAACTAGGCATTATCAGTGGTATACAACTTACTGCTTGCGATCAGATTGGAGCCTATTGTAATACAATAACACGAAATGCCTCTCCATCCCCTTCATTAATGCCATCCGTGAGGGGTTTGATGATAAACCAAAGCATAAATGCCACTGTTCATGATAATACAAGTATTTTATTGGGTTATGGTATAATTGGAGTTGGGTCATTACTTGGAACACAATTCAGATGCAACTCATCGGACAGAAACTATAATGGCTTTTATTTTGAAAATAATTCGACAGCAATTTCTACGCAAGGTACGGATCAATTTCCGACTGATAATAATTGGGTATATTATAACTCAAATCCTGGAATAGCTGGAGATATTATTTTACCTGAAGATTGGTATTATAGAAATGTAGGAGGATTGCCAACATATATACCAACTAAGTCTTTAAGTATTTCTTCATATATAAGTCTGTATGCTTCCATAAATCCATCTAATTTACATTGCTCATCTTGCTTAGGTAGCAAAATGATGGAACCAGTTGATTCAAATCTATACGCTTTGCAAACTGAAATAAATAATCAGGCAATGGGAGCTATTATTGGGGATAGTAATAACTACAATGAATTAAATGCTTCGTTTAAATACTTTGAAAAGCAATATGCTTATGATGTTTTGAATAATGAAGATGTTACAGGAAATGAAACATTGAGTGATTATTTGGCAACATTAAAAGATGGTGGAATTGGTAAATTTGATGCTGTTTATGGAATGATTGGTAGAGAACAATTTGACAGTGCCGGTGTAATGAATCAAAGTATAGAGCCAATTAATACTATTGAGGAGAACCGAAAATTAGTTAATGCTGTTTATTTACAATATGTGGTACCTCAACAAACCCTGCCGAATAATACAATAAGCGAACTATATTCTTTAGCGACCGCTTCGCCATTTGTTGAGGGAGATGCTGTTTATACTGCCCGAGTGATTTTAGGAATGGAAGCAGAAGAATTTGAAGATCATAATTTGTCGGACAGTATTACAATCAGAGGATTTTTGAAAGGTCCGTTGTGCAGCGATAGCGTCCCAATAGCTGGAGATACTATAGCCATTATTGATGCCAGTTTTACACGGATAGATTATGTTACACCAGCAATAACGGATACATCAGGATATTTTAAATTTGATATTTATGATTTGATGCATTTAGAGGATACAACGAAATACTCCTTTGTATCGAAACGTGGTCTGGTTTATACGGATACGGTGTTTAAAACGGTGCAAGAATGGATAAATTTTGGAGTTGTTAATCTTTATCTTGAAAAAGTGAAAAGTGGTATTACGTTTGACACATTAAGTTGTTTGCCATTTACAGAACATTATACATCTAATATAAAATTTGGATTGAAACCTTATACTTATAATTGGGACTTTGGTTTTTGTCGTACCTCCGCTAAAGATACATCTTTTAGATTTACGATAGATACTCTTGAGGCAATTTATGCTAAATATGAACATATACCTGCGCGATTGATAGTAAGAGACTCTTTGGGTTGTGTTGATACTTTAGTTCAACATTTGGATTATTTGATAGCATTGGAGGAGTGTTCGACAATAACTGGAACTCTATCTGAAAACGGTAATTGTGGCGAAAATGTAATTGCGAATGATACATTAGTTATTATTGACCACAAATATAATTTTATAAAGGATATAAGTCCTGCCATAACAGGAGCAGATGGGAGTTTTAAATTTGATTACGAAGAATTATCAAAACTTGATAGTTCGGGATTATATAATATTGCAACAAAAAGTGGTTTTTCATTAGACATTATTGAGCCAATAAAAATAAGTGATTGGATAAACAACAGTCCGATTACATTACAGGCTGCAAACGCACATCAAGAATGGGTAGCAACTTTCATTGGACCTGATTCGTTAAACGACCAAGCCAGTGCTCTGGATTTGGCTAATAGCATTTACGTGGTTGGCTTAAGTAAAGATAGTACAGGCAACCAATTTGCTGTAATAAAGTACGATTCGATGGGCATACAGCAATGGGTTGCGCGTTTGGATACAGCCTACCCAAGTTTTTCAATTTGGATGAGTTCAATCGTTGCTGACAGTTTTGCGAATGTTTATATTGCAGGAGCATACAGCGCTTTAATTAATCAGGATACAACCAAATATGGATTGATGATAGCAAAAATTGACTCAACAGGTGAAATTAAGTGGATACATGATTATAAAAACTTTACGTGGTTAAATACTAACACTCCTTCAACTATTGGACTATATTTAGACCATCAAAATAATGTGGTAGTAGGATTGAACAATTATATGAATCCCGGATTTTTAATTAATAAGTATGATTATAATGGCACCCTTTTATGGAATTACAATAATACTACTACTGAACCATTTGTATCAATGAATGCGATGGCGATAGATTCCCTTGATAATATTTATATTTCGGGGAAAAAATCTACTTCAAGCGGGTGGGAAAGTATGGGTTCATTTTTAACTTTAAAATTGCATTCAAGTGGAACAATTGTTTGGAGTACAATGTATCCAAGTGCCATACAAAATAATATAAACTATATGGCTACTTCGGATATGTTTGATAATTTGGGTTATTTATATGTAACAGGATTTGATGTTGGAAAGAGTGACAGTGTAATTACTATAAAATATCACCCTTCCACAGGTTACAATCCCGTTTGGGTTAAATCGTTTTCACCCAAAGAAATGGGGTATGACAATCTTACAGCGAAAACACCTAATAAAGTTTTGGCAGATAATCTTGGAAATATTTATGTTTATGGAACAGGATATGTTGGAGGAAATGCTTCGCTTTATGTTGTAAAATATAAAGATGATGGACAAGTGTTGTGGACAATGGACCATTATACATACAATGATAATCTTTTGACAATTATTAATTCAGCGACATTAGATTTAGAAGGAAATCTGTATTTAACGGGTAGCACTGCTAACTACGATTCTACTTCTAATTCAATCAACTATCTTACCATAAAAATAAATACGGCAGGAGATTTGGTATGGTCAGAAATTTATAAAGGACCTTATGACAACGACCAAGCTTCATGCATTGAAGTAAGCGAAAATGGTAATGTTTACATAACAGGTGGAAGCGTTTGGAACGAAACTGGTGGAAGCGAATACGCAACTGTGAAATATGCTCAATGTCCATCGAAAGCAACATACCGCAGTATGACGGGCTCATCAAATAACGAATCTAAACCACCCATAAAACAATCTCTAAAGGTTTATCCAAACCCAACTAAGGATGAGTTTTATGTTGAGTATAGCGGAGATGTTACAGGGCAAAGACTTGAAGTGGAACTTTATACTATTTATGGAGCTTTAATGAAACACGTAATTGCTAATAGTGTGAACAAAATGACCGTGAGCACTCGTGATTTATCGGCTGGGATTTATTTTTATCGAGTGAAATTAGATAATACCACTATTGGTAAAGATAAAATTGTTGTGATAAAGTAATGTTTTTACTCGTACACAATGTTTTATAGAAATTTAATTTTGACTATTATTATAGCATTGGCTTCTACTTATATAAGTAGAAGCCAATGTTTGAAAATAAATTTGATAAAAAACCCAGGTTTAGAGGAATATTCTTGTTGTCCAAATACTACTGGAATGATTGATTGTGCTAATTATTGGACTCAACCTATAGTAGGAATTCATAGTTCATCTGAATACTATAATATTTGTGGTATTGATTCACTATTGCAGCCAAATTTTATTATTTTTTTTGATAATGCATATTTTGGTAATGGTTATTCAGGTATTCGTAATTATGATTTATCTTCTTCTTTACCAGCAAGAGAATATTTGCAAGGAACATTATCAGAACCTCTTATAGCAGGACAGTGCTTATATTGTGAATTTTGGGTAAAACTTTTTAATGGGTTTAGGGGCCAAGCATTTTCGGAATATGCAGCAATTGATGCGGTTGGTATTTTTTTTTCAGATACACTTCCCCAAATACTTAATGTAGATGGATTGCCTATGGCTATGTATTATCCTGCCCAAATAAATAATCAAACCGGTAGAATTATTACTGATACGGTAAATTGGACTAAGATATCAGATACATTTGTCGCTAAAGGAGGTGAAAAATATTTTACAGTGGGTACATTTAAACAGGAAAACGAAATTAATAAAATTTATTATGGTAGCGCACATAGGAACGTATCATATTATTTCTTCGACAATTTTTCTCTTTGTCCTTGCGAAGATACGATAGCACCAAAAGAACTGCCTTATTATTTTACTGTTTATCCAAATCCAAATAATGGAATAATATGGGTTGATTATAATCAAGCAGCTACAGAAAAAATTGAATTTGAAATCTACGATATTTTGGGAAGAAAGGTATATACTAATGAATTGAAAGGTGGTGAAAATAAATTTACTATTTATGGGGAGTTTTTAAGTAGTGGAGTTTATTATTATAGGGCAGTGGTTGGGCAAAGGAAGATTGGGAAAGGGAAATTGGTTGTGATAAGATGAATTTAAAGAATCGAAATGATAGCTGGGCATCGAATGTATATTGAAAAGAAGGCTGTTAGCCCCCGCGCAAGGGATTGGAACGGAAATCCCACAGCGCCGCTTTTCAGGCGCGAGGAATTGAAGAGGAAAGCCCGACCGCCCGTTTTTCACGGGGGGATGCGCCCAAATTAGTTGCAAGTTTCAAGTTGCAAGTTTCAAGGAAAAAAGTAAAAAGGTAAAGGGTAAATGGTAAATGGTAAAGGGTAAAGGGAGCAAGACTAAGCTGCAAAAACTAATGTCTTTCGTGAAACGACAACAATTTAACAATCTAACAATAGAACAATAACCTTAAGAAGCAATTTCCAAATCCTCTTCCACCTTCAGGTTGGCGATGATAAACTCTTGTCGGTCGGGGGTGTTTTTGCCCATATAGAAGGTGAGCAAATCGGAGATGGGGGAGTCTTTGGTGAGCATGACGGGTTCGAGGCGCATGTTGGCGCCAATGAATTGCTTGAACTCGTCGGGGGAGATTTCGCCTAAGCCTTTGAATCGGGTGATTTCGGGATTGGGACCGAGTTCGGCGATGGCGTTGAGGCGTTCTTCATCGTTGTAGCAATAGGTGGTTTTTTTCTTGTTGCGGACGCGGAAAAGAGGCGTATGAAGGATGTAGAGATGGCTGGTGCGTATCACTTCGGGATAGAATTGCAAGAAAAATGACATCAGCAAGAGGCGGATGTGCATGCCGTCGGCATCGGCATCGGTGGCAACCACAATTTTGTTGTAGCGGAGGTTTTCGATGTCGTCTTCGATGTTTAAGGAGGATTGCAGCAGGTTGAATTCTTCGTTTTCGTAGCACACTTTTTTGGTTTTGCCATAGCAGTTGAGGGGTTTTCCCTTGAGGCTGAAGACGGCTTGGGTGTTGACGTCGCGCGATTTGGTGATGCTGCCGCTGGCAGAGTCGCCCTCGGTGATGAAGATGGTGGTGTCGTAGCGGCGTTCGTCGTTGCTGTTGTAATGCACACGGCAATCGCGGAGTTTTTTGTTGTGGAGGCTTATCTTTTTGATGCTTTCTTTCGATTGCTTTTTGATGTTGGCAAGTTCTTTACGGTCTTTTTCGGATTGCACGATCTTACGCAGCAGGGCATCCGCCGTGTCGGGGTTCATGTGGAGGAAGTTGTCGAGATGTTTCTTGATGATGTCGTGGATATAGTTCCTGACGGTTACGCCATTGGCTTCCATGTGTTGCGAACCCAACTTGGTTTTGGTTTGCGATTCGAAAACGGGCTCCTGCACCTTGATGCTGACAGCCGCAGTGATGGATTCACGGATGTCGCTCGGCTCAAAGTCTTTTTTATAGAACTCGCGGATAGTCTTTACGACCGCTTCGCGAAAGGCTTGTTGGTGGGTGCCGCCCTGGGTGGTGTGTTGTCCGTTGACGAAGGAGTAATATTCTTCGGCATATTTGGAGGCGCTGTGGGTGATGGCACATTCGAAGCCGTTTTCTTTGATATGGATGATGGGATACACGGTTTCGCCATCTATATAATTGTTCAACAAATCGAGCAAGCCGTTTTTGGACAGGAAGCGTTGTCCGTTGAAATAAATGTTGAGTCCGTTGTTCAGGAAGGCGTAGTTCCACAACATCTTTTCGATAAACTCGAAGATGAAATGATAGTTGCCGAAAATCTTTTCGTCGGGGATGAATTTGATGATGGTGCCGTTGTTGAGTTCGGAGGCGACGATGGGTTCATCGGTGGTGAGTATTCCTTCATGAAACTCCACAGTTTTGATTTCTTTTTCGCGGATGGATTGCACTCTGAAATAAGATGACAAGGCATTGACCGCCTTGGAACCCACGCCATTCAAACCAACGGAATGGGTAAATACTTTGCTGTCGTATTTAGCACCTGTGTTGATTTTCGATACGCAATCGGCAACTGAGTTGAGCGGAATGCCGCGTCCATAATCACGCACCGTAACGGTTTGTTCTTTGATTGAGATTTCGATAGAACGCCCGTTGCCCATCACAAATTCATCAATAGAATTGTCAATGATTTCTTTGAGCAGCACATAAATGCCGTCGTCGGGGGAGGTGCCATCGCCCAATTTGCCGATGTACATGCCCGGGCGCAAACGGATATGTTCGTTCCACTCAAGGCTCCTTATGGAATCATCGCTGTATTCTGTTGCATCCATGATTAAATTGATTTTTTGCAAAGTTACGCTTTGTTTGCTTTCTGGGCAAAAGGGAGGGGAAAATTTATGAACAAAAAAGTGAACAGGGGAGGGGGGAGTACTTAAAGTACCCGGAATATTTACAGAGGAGAATGGAGTTCAGTGATTATAACTTCAAGCTTTGAAACATACTTTTACTTGGCGGATATTAAATAAAGGATACCCTTCTTGTTTGGGAAAATACTCATTTAAGGCTTGGGAACATTCCGGATACTCTCCTTTTAAAAGAGATTCTTTAACTAATTTGAGTAAATTAATCTAATTTGTTTTACCTACCGTAGTGGCGGATATAAACCGCTTTACGGGAAGTCAGCAAGATTGTACTACTTACTCCTTTACTATTTTATTTCGCCATATCGTGTTCTCCTGTTTCACTTCTATAAGATAAATACCTGATGCCAAATTAAAGATATCGCAGGTAAATTGTTTGCCTGTTTGGTTTTGTTTTTCTAAAATAGTTTGACCTGTTAGGCTCATTATTTTAATGCTTGCATTGCTAAGCATTTTGGGTAATGAAACCGTGATAGTGCTATTCGCCGGATTTGGATATACCGAAATACTATTATTTGCATTTATTTCATACATGGCTGTATATACTACAAGTTTCATTACAGATAGTTTGCTTGAATTTCCGGTATCGTAGTATTCAACATAAACATTACCAGAAGCATCAATGGCAATGTTGGGGAAATTAATAGCGCCAATTGAAAATCCGGTATTGCTTGCTGCTACCCATGATGTACCATTGTATTTCATTACGGTGGCTTTGCTGGAATATGCTCCATCAGGGAAAACAACGTAGGGCATATTATTTGCATCAATCGCTATATTGTTGAGATAATCGCCATCATTATTAAAATTTTGTATTCCCACATACACCCAGCTCGAACCATTAAACATTTGTACATTGGGCGAAAAGTTTCCAGATCCCGCATTATAACAAATATAAGGAACAGTTCCGGTGGGGTCAAACGTAATATGAGCATATTGCATCGTGCCATTGGAAAACGTATTACTGCCAACGTGTACCCACAATGATCCATTATACATCATCACACTGGCAGCAAATCCATTTGCCTGATCCTGATATCCTACGTATGGCTTGCCACTGCTATTTAAAGCCATCGTCATCTGACCTGTTCCTCCGGCTGTGAAACCCGGGGTTCCAACGTTTATCCAAGTCGTTCCATTAAATTTCTTTACTACGGCTTTGCCCGAATAAAATGCATCTACATACGCCACATACGCCGTGTCATGACTATCGAATTTGATAGTACAATTATTTACCACGCCATCAGAAAAGCCTAAAGCACCCACATACACCCAATTGGTTCCATCAAATTTCATAACCGAAGCATGGGAGGCATTCCCCCCATCGCCGAAAGCAACAAACGGCACATTATTTTGGTTGAAAGCAAGCGACATTTCGTACCCCTGTCCGGCAGTAAAGCCTGCATTACCAACAAGTGCCCATGCTGTTCCATTAAATTTCATTGTAGTTAGTTTATTCGCATTTGAGGCATCGGAGTAAACCACATACGGAATTCCATTATGATCTAATGCCATAGCAGTTGCGGAGTTGCTGGCAGCGGGGGTTGAAAATCCCTGAACTCCTACCACTTGCCAGGTTTGGGCAAAACCACTGTAGCGGTTGAATGCTAAAATAATTATTAGAAGTAAAATTGGCTTTTTCATTTTATGTTCTTTTATTATTTCTATAGGTTTTTACGGTGCAAAGATATAAAGGTTTTTAGGATTATAGTACGAAAAAGTTTTTAAAGTGATAAACATGCCACAGAGCCTGTTAACCCAATAGGTATGTATGGAGGAGAATGAGTTCAGGGGTTGTAACTTCATGCTTCGAAAAACATTGCCACTTATCCAGTATAAAATAAATATTCTCCGTATTGTTTAGAGAAATGCTCCTCTAAGGCTTTGCAATGTTCGGGATATTCTCCATTTAATAGTGCTTCTCTAATGCTGTCAATCAAAAAATACCAGTTCTTTTTGCCTACCATAGGAGCAGACAAATAGACTTCTTTCGTTAAATCATCCAAATAATAATACCATCCTTCGTTTAGCCCATAGAGCAATGCGAACTTTACTCTGCCGTAAAACTTACGGTTAGTAACAAAATCTATTATTGGTATGATGCCCGTAGTGCGGCTTGACAAGAAGGCAATTCTTTTCTTTTTTATTTCTTCTGCCTCAGATGCTGAAATTGGTTTGTAGAATTCCTGCATAATTATTTTGTTTTTTATTTTGATTTTCCTTTTATTCAAGTTGGAAGTTGCAAACTTCGCACAATAGGCTGCAACCTAAGCTGAAATAGCATCAAAGTCATCTGAAATTTCTTTGATGTCAGCATTAAACAATGGGTCAACGGATGCTAATTTAAGCATCTCGATTTTTTTCATTCTATTATCAACCGAATCGTTGACGATTACATACACTTGTTTCTTCCCTTTGAAGCTATCGGGAAGTTTTATGTGCAATTGATTGTCTATTACATTGCATATTTGTCGTATGGTCATAATCTTTTTTTGGCAAAGTTACAAAAAATCTAATTCGATGTAATAATTTATGGATGATTTTTTAGGCAACATCATTTCGAATAGGATTCTAAGAGGCAAGCTTTGAACAAAAGGAAAGCAAACATAATCTTATTTTGGTTTTGGTAAAAAGACAGGGAAAATTACGCAATCCATTTCCATAGGATTAATAAATAATGTGCTCCTTGATTCCCAATTTGTGTAAAAAACTGCTTTTTCAGATCCCCTTTTTGGGCCAATTGGATTTTTATATAATTTTGATTTTATAAAATTTGTTTCACTATATTTCCAATTGTAACACCATATTGAATAAAAAGGTAACTTTTTACCAAGTTTGGTTTTAATCAAATTGTCTACCGAAAATCTCAGAATTCTTTCTTCAGCTACCATGCCTAATCTATCCAGTTGTTTTTCATCATAGACACAGTTCATTTCTGCTATTGTTGGTAATCTAAAACCATAAACTTTTGTGACATCATTTGTTATTTTTCCAAATTCGTCTAAATGGTCACCTTTTTCATTATAGACATTAGGGTATCCAATTAAAGCATTTAAACTGTTGCAAAAATTTATTGCTTCATACCAATCTACATGTATCAATTTGTGCTCTGAGTAATTTCCCGATTTAAAATTAATTTTATAAAAATCTTTTTCGGTAAGAAAATAATTACAACAATAAAAGTGATTTATTTCAACGTAATAATCTTCTTTAGATATTAAATCAGAATGTGCGCCAAACATTAACTCTGTGCTACCAATTACTAATGATTTGTCTTCAAAATATTCATAATTTGAGATAATAATTCTCAAGAAACCTAATTCATCACAAAACAATTTTGTCATATCAAGCCCATTAATATCCATATTTAATGCGAATTGATAATCTTCATTAGCATGTTTTGCAAGAAAGAATTCCCAAATAGATTTATGCGCAAATTTCCAATTATTATTTACATCTCGAGTTAAAAGTGATTGCCCAGTTATTTCATAACCTTTCAGGTTTATTTTATGGTGTTCACATATTTCAACGGCTTCTTTCTTACTAACGCTTAAACTACCTGAATGTTTTCGCTGGAGATAAATAGCAATAGCAATATGGTTTGAGAACTTTTCTAAATCAATTTGAAATTGTTCGCGATTCGTAATATCATACTTGCGTTTTTTTGCTTCACGCTCAATCCATTTATTAATAAGTGTGTCATAAATTTCATAGGTAGTATTGAATTTTTTATTTTCGTCCACTAAATAATCTATATATGAAAGTAACATTGGGCGTACCATTAATTTGGGTGAATTAGCTACAATACCAGCTGCAATTTTTTTCTTTTTGTGATTCCAAAATTTTAAAAAACCAAATTTTTTATTTAAATAGACTCTAATTTCTTTTTCGTCAAAAGGTGATAAATACAATTTGCCCAGAGTATGAAATCCTTTTTCGTCAAAGCGGGGAATTTTAAGCTCATAAGGCTGATTTTCTTGACCTGGAAAATATTGTGTTCTGCTAGTAATTATTACCTCTCGAAAATCTCGAGTAAGCTCTACTATTTCATCTAGTTTTTTTCTAAACCTTTCTTCATCTGTTAAATTATCAGGAGTATCAGGAGGTAATAATCCTTTATATTCATCAAAAGCATCAAGCAAGAGTATGGTGTTTTTTATATCGTCTTGGTTTTTTGCCATATCTTTTAATTTGTCAAAAATTCGATCATCGCCAAAGGGGAGGAGCTTCATCTTATGTTTCTTGTGAAAATTAAAAATAGAATGATATCTAATATAGAGATTGATCATAAATGTTGTTTTGCCCATGCCAGAGTCTGCTA
>CAIOJS010000361.1 GCA_903858655.1 uncultured bacterium
TAAAATATATAACTTTGCATTCGCAAAAAATGCCCTACCTTTCAAAACAAACATCAATATATCCACATAAGAATCCTATAAAATCATTTCAATATGCAGACATTTAAAAAACACCTCCTTTCCCTTATCTTGATAACACTATCTTTTCACACCATCGCCCAAAACATCCCCTCCCTCTACACCAATATCCACTACGACCCCACCGCCAAGAACTACTATTTCAAAAACCCCGCCGACAACAAAGTCTATTATGCCGACACGGCTCATGCCGCGCTTGTGATTGAGAATTTCAAACACCTACCTGTGGCATACGACAGCGGTTTCATCCTCAATTTCGGTCCGGCGCAGACGGGTTCGGTGCTCTATGGCTTGCAAGATGCGCAAAACGAACTGCAACACGTGGTGTATTACCGTAATGCTTTCCCCTTGGTGAAAGGAAAAATGGAGATAAACCTTTTGGCGAAGCTCAATGGCAATTATGATTTCATCAACTGGGAAACAAAAGAGCGTGGTAAGGTGGGTTATCGCGTTTTTTCCACTACACAACAAATTCTTTTCGATGGTAGCTTCGTGTTTACCTATAAAAACCAACGCTTCGCCCTCGACACCTGCTTGAGCGAAGGTCCTTATGTTGCTAATCTCACCAACAAGGAAGTCACCATCTGGTTCGAGACCAATATGCCCATAGCTCCCGAGATAACCATCCCAATCATCGGTGGTGAGAAGACATTTTTCGGCACAATAGGCACACATCACGAGATTAAACTTGACCTTTTACATCCAAACACTACCTATAATTATACAATTGCCCTGGGCGATTACGCCGAAACCTTTTCCTTCACCACCGCTCCCGACCCCAGCACTCAAAATCCCTTTGTGTTTGCCTACGCCAGCGACTGTCGCGCAGGTCAAGGCGGCAACGAACGCAACATCATGGGTGTGAACTCCTATGTGATGGGCAGAATTGCCTCATTAGCCTTGTTTGAAAAAGTAGTTTTTGTGCAAATCACCGGCGATTTGGTGAGCGGCTATGATATTGATGAAAACAAAATGAATTTAGAATACAGAAACTTCCGCAATGCAATTTCTCCTTACGCGGCGCGCATACCTTTTTATATGGGCATGGGAAATCATGAAGCCATAGCCTATCAATTTGGCGGGAGCTACCAGTTTGCGGTGGATAAATTTCCATTTGACAACTGCTCACAAGAAAAAATCTTCGCCAATAACTTCGTGAACCCCACAAACGGTCCGCCAAGCGAAGACGATGCCGCCTATGATACGAACAAAGAGTCAAAAGATTTTCCGCCCTACAGCGAAAACGTGTATTATTATACCTATGGTAACACCGCCATGGTAGTTCTTAACACGGAATATCTCTATACGCAAAACGAAAAGAACATTCCGCTCTTGGGCGGCAACGTTCATGCTTACATCATGGACAATCAGATGAAATGGTTGGCAAAAACTTTGACCACCTTGGAGCAAGACGCGGGGATAGACCATATTTTTGTGTCTTTCCACTCGCCCATCTTCCCCAATGGCGGTCATGTGGCGGACGATATGTGGTATGGCGGCGACAATAGTGTGCGCCCTTGGATTTCGGGCAAGGCTTTAGACCAAGGAATCATTGAAAGGCGGGATGCCTTGCTGGATTTGTTGGTGAACAAAAGCAAAAAGGTGGTGGCAGTGCTCACGGGCGACGAACATAACTACTCACGCACGCGGATTTCGGCAGAAACGAAGTTGTATGATGCGCATTATGCAGGCAATTTGACACTGAGCAGAACTATTTGGCAAATCACAAATGGCGCAGCAGGTGCACCCTATTATGGGAAAGAAGAAACGCCGTGGAAGGCATCGGTGGAGAAATTCGCGGTGCAGTATGCGGTGTGTTTGTTCTATGTGGATGGAAAACATATCCGTATGAAGGTGATTAACCCCGAGACCTTAGAAACGATAGAGGAAGTGAGTTTGAAATAGGACACAACAATGTTCATCTTGGAGTAGATTGAAATGCCGTATAATGTGTCTATGTTTGGCATCAAGGGCTAAGAAATTTCACTTTATTTGATGCTGTGAATATAATAATATGTACTTTTATGGACTAATATATAAAGTATGCACGTTGAAGGAATAAACTACAGAACGGTGTGGATGGAGAAAAACTCGGTGTTTATTATAGAGCAGAACCTCTTGCCGTTTGAATTTAGGATTTACGAATCGAAGAATTATCGCCAAACTTGCCACGCGATACAGACCATGATAGTGCGCGGCGCAGGAGCCATAGGCGTTACCGCAGGGTATGCGATGGCGCAAGCCTTTCTGGAAGCGGGAAGTGCGCATTATATGGAATATGTGGAGGCTGCCAAGGCTGAAATAGAGGCTACACGTCCCACGGCACGGAATCTGTTCTATGCCACAGAGCGGGTTTTTGAGGCAGGGCGTCGTTGTTATGAGAATGCGGTGGAAGAGGCGGAGCGTGTGGCGCAAGAAGATGTGGATGCCTGCAAGAAAATCGGAGAATTTGGAAATGATTTGATACAAGATGGCTTTAACATTGAAACACATTGCAATGCGGGCTGGTTGGCGTTCACCAATTACGGCTCGGCACTGTCGCCCATTTATGAAGCGGCACGTGAGGGGAAAAAGGTTTTTGTTTATGCCGATGAAACACGTCCCCGCGGACAAGGGGCACGCCTCACAGCATGGGAATTGCGCAATGAGCACATTCCACATATGATTATTGCCGATAATGCAGGGGCTTTTTTGATGTCGCAGGGCAAAATAGATATGATGATAGTGGGTGCCGACCGCATTGCTGCCAATGGCGACGTTGCCAATAAGATAGGTACCTTAGAAAAAGCCATCGTGGCGAAAGAATATGGTGTTCCGTTTTATGTGGCAGCACCTATTTCTACTATAGATTTGGGCTGTCCTGATGGCAGTCATATTCCAATAGAAGAGCGCAGTGGTGATGAGGTTTTGTATCAAACTGGTAGAGATAAGGATGGAAAGATGCATGAGATATTGGTATGTTCGCCCGAGTCGGAAGCCTTGAATCCTGCCTTTGATGTAACGCCTGCAAAATATATCAGCGGGATAATCACCGAAAGAGGTATCATAAAAGCGAATACGGATGAAGTCAAAAGTTTATTTGAATTATGAGCGAAGCATATAATGGCGTAAAGTTTACTACGGTTTATAAACACAAAGTTCCCCCACAGCATGAAGGCTTGGCTCTGCTAAAACAATGGTGTAAACTTTTTCATGAAAAGGGATTAGTACCTCCCTATCGCGGTGGCTCCTACGGTAATTTAAGTTTCAGGACGGAAACAGGTAGTTTTATCATCACAGGAACGTGCATCGGATTGAAAGACGCCTTAGGAAATGATTGTTTTGTGGAGATTCATGACTGCAATGCAGATACGAAAGAGATAACCGTAACAGGGATGCGCCCCCCTTCCTCGGAGACCTTTATGCATTACACCATTTATCAAAACCGTAAGGATGTGCAAGCAATATTTCATGGACATAATGCTCAGATTACTTTAAATGCCTCCGCTTTGGGCATTCCTGAAACCCCCGAAACTGTTGCGTATGGAACCCTTGAATTGGCAGAAAGTGTGTTGGGAATTTTAGGCTCAAACAACTTTATCGTCATAAAAGAGCATGGTTTTGTTGCCATGGAAAACACTATGGAATTAGCAGGCGAACTTGCTATTGAATGGCTTAAAAAAACAAGTGCATATTAAGATAATGTAAAGTTTAGGTAAACTTTGAGTGAAGTTTTAAGAATATTCTTTACGAAATACTTTATTCTAATTAATAATTTCTACTTTTGTACAAAATTAATAGGTGAATGGATGAATATATAATACTATTGGTGGACGACGAGCCTGATATCGTTGAGTTCTTGGGCTACAACTTAAAGCGCGAAGGCTTCAAAGTCTATTCGGCAAACAATGGCAAAGAGGGTCTCAAGATAGCAAAGGAGGTTGTTCCTCATGCTATAGTGCTCGATGTGATGATGCCCGGCATGGACGGAATAGAGACCTGCGTGGAGTTGCGCAAAATTCCTCAGCTTAAAAAAACGCTGATTATGTTCTTGACGGCTCGTGGTGAGGACTATTCACAGATTGCCGGATTGGATGCTGGTGCGGATGATTATATTTCCAAACCCATAAAGCCACGCCTGTTTGTCAGTCGGATCAACGCTTTGTTGAGACGCTATCAAGCCGACCCTGAACAGCAGAAAGCATCCATCGAAATTGAAGATATGGTCATTGATTTAGAACGATATCTCGTCATAAAAGACCAAAAAGAAATCATACTACCGCGTAAAGAATTCGAGTTGTTAGTAGTCTTAGCATCGAAACCAAACAGGGTCTTCACGCGTGACGAAATCTTTGCACGCATTTGGGGCGACAGTGTAATTGTGGGCGAACGCACCATAGATGTTCACATCCGTAAGCTACGCGAAAAGATTGGCATTGACAATATCAAAACCGTTAAAGGTGTTGGTTATAAATTCGACACACAATGACAAAAGATAATCCACGTGCCATCTCTTTGAAGATTGCTGTCTATGTCTTGGCGTTCTTTTTGCTGAGCGATTTGGTTCATTATGTTTTTCTGTCGAATGACACTTTGTATTGGATATTCTTGGTCATTTCAAGCCTCTTGGTTTTTGGCATTGTATATTTTATGGTGCATCAAACCGTAGAGAAATTTATCTACCAAAAAATCAGAGTTCTCTATAAAAACATACATAACCTAAAAACGCCCAAACAAAAAGTCCTAACCAACTCCAAATGGTTAGAAACTGCCGAGCAAGAAGTGGAGAAATGGGCAGAAGAACAAAAGAACGAGATGGAAAACCTCAAAAATCAGGAAACCTATCGTAGAGATTTCTTAGGCAATGTATCCCATGAGCTTAAAACTCCTATTTTTAACATACAAGGCTATGTACTCACCTTGCTAGATGGCGGATTGGAAGACGAGACCATCAACAAGGAATATTTACTACGCGCCGAAAAAAGCATAAACCGTATGATAGCCATCGTCACAGATTTGGATATACTCTCCAAACTCGAATCGGATGTCCAAAACCTCGAATTTGAAAAGTTCGACATCGTTGCCCTTACCACTGAAATCGTGGAGTTGTATGAAATCCAAGCCCAAGAGAAAAACATCACTATTACCATAAACTACAATCATCTCACGCCCATAATGGTCAATGCCGATAAAGAAAAGATACGCCATGTCTTGAGTAATTTGATTGAGAACTCTATCAAATACGGCAACCCGAATGGGCGCACCAAACTATCATTTTATGACATGGACGAACAAATGCTCATTGAAGTTGCCGACACAGGCATAGGCATAGCGTCTCAAGATATTTCTCGAATTTTCGAACGATTTTATAGAACAAACCATGGACGCGCAACCATTAATAGTGGCAGCGGACTCGGACTGGCTATCGTCAAACATATCATCGAAGCACACCATCAAACCATCAATGTCAGAAGCAGTTTGGGCGTGGGCACCACCTTTGGCTTTACCCTCCAAAAAGCCTAATCGAACGCCGAACCTTATACCTCCGAAGAACAAAACAGATGACGTGGGCAGAAATCGTAGTATTGATTGTTTCAGGCTTCCTCGTAGGTTTCATTAACACCTTAGCCGGAGGCGGCACCATCATCACCATCTCTTTACTCATCTTTTTAGGCTTACCCGCCACCGTAGCCAACGGAACCAACCGCGTGGCTGTCCTCCTCCAAACCTTTGTCGCCGTTGTCACTTTCCGAAAAAAACGCATTCTTGACATCAAAAAAGGAATCCTCCTCTGTTTCCCCACCGTAATCGGTTCTATCGTCGGTTCCATGACTGCAACCCATTTGGAAGCATCCGTCCTCGAAAAAGTCATCGCCGCCGCCATGTTCATCATGCTTTTCTTTATTGTTTACAAGCCTGAACGATGGCTCAAATCACAGACACATCTCATCGAACAACAACTCCAATGGTATCACTACGCAGCCTACCTAATCATCGGATTCTATGGCGGCTTCATCCATATCGGCGTCGGATTCTTCATGATCGCCGCCTTAGTCTTGCTCTCGGGCTACGACCTGCTCAAAGCCAACGCCATCAAAAACCTCCTCGTCCTCGCCTACGCCCCCTTCTCCCTCGCCATCTTTGTCTATTACGGCCAAGTAAATTGGCACTACGGCTTAATCCTATCCATCGGCAACGTCCTCGGAGCCTTCTTCGCCTCCCGCTATGCCATCACCCTCGGAACCAACTTCATCCGTTATGTCATCATCCTCGTCAACCTCATAACCGTCCTCCAACTCTTAGGCGTCTATAACTTCGCCTCTATATTCAAATTCGTACTATCAAAATAACGTTCTCTCTCACCTAAGTTTGCTATTAATTCATTCATGTGTAAACCGTCCCACACACGCAGCTTCGTTGTTCCTAGTGTCAAAGAACTCTGAACAAAAAACACATTAAAATGCCCAATCATAATTTTTCATTTTTCATTAATTAAGGTGAATCCCTCCTTCGTCGGGTCAAGCTCATATCTTTGCAAAAATTTTATTTTGTACCTTTGTCGGAGA
>CAIOJS010000362.1 GCA_903858655.1 uncultured bacterium
ACTGGTCCTTAGGATAGCTCTTAATAAGAAAAGAAGAGCGTGGTTTTCTGGATTGTGGAACTATGGCAAAGAGTATGATTTCCCATTTCAATAATCTAATGCGGAATCTGGGTTAAACAGAAACTACACACAACTATTTGAAATTTCAAGTAGTTGTATGCAGCTCAAATCAACACAAAAATAAAAAGCAGCGTGGGATGAAGCCCTATGCTGTTTTACTGTATTAAAGTAACAGTACCTTTATATGTATGTTTCCTGCGATTGACATCAGTGACCCGAATGAGATAAACATAGACACCCTGAACAGCTTTGTCGTATGTATATTTGTTTGATAAGGTGCCGTTCCATCCTTCGTTGATATCTGTGGTGTAAAACATTTCGCGTCCCCAGCGGTCGTAAACCACCATAAAATAGGTTGATGCATCTAAACCAACTCCGAGAGGTTTGAATACGGGATTTTTTTCATCATTGTTTGGTGTGAAACAATTGGGAATCCATAAGGCAAAGTATGGATTAATATCAATATGTCCATAAGCCGTGTCAATACACCCACCGGCATCCGTAATAATTAGGGTAACAAAATAAGAACCGGTATCGGCATAAATATGGGTAGGATGACTTCCCGTTCCGGCAGAATTATCTCCAAAAGTCCAACTCCAATGCGTAATTGTTCCAACAGATTGGTCAAAGAAAAATATTGGTCCCTCGCCTATGGTCGTTGGGTTGGGATGTGCAGAGAAAGCTGCTAGCGGTCCCGAATCTCTAACAACAGTGACGGTTGACACACCTGAACAGCCGTTATATGTTACTGTAACGCTGTAGTTGCCATCAGCCAACCCTGTTGCTGTTTGCGTATATTGCGGCGGAACGGTATTCCAAACGTACGTATAACCTGGACCTGATGCATTGGCAGTGGCGGTTCCATCATTGCTTGCGCAACCAGCATTGGTTGACGAAGTGCTTACGCTGAGATAGGAATCTACGCTCACGGTAACTTGTGCGGTGCCTGTGCATCCATTGTAGGTTGCTGTTACCATATATGTGGTGTTTACCGTTGGATTCACCACAAAAACGGAATCTGTACTAGGAGGAACTGTATTCCATACATAGGATTGCCCACCTGTTACATCAAGCGTTACAGGATTGCCTGGACATACCGTTTGCGGTTGCGCAGTAACAATTACAGGTATGGTTGCACTAACTGTGACTGTAACCGATGTTGAACCTGTGCATCCGCTAGCATCTGAAACTGTAACGGAATAAGCACCTCCACTATTCACAGTGATAGCTTGCGTGGTTTCGGTGGTTGACCACAGATAGCCTGCATAGCCTGCCCCTGCATCCAGCGTAGTAGATGTTCCCGGGCAGATAGTGGTTTGTCCAGTGATAACAGGATTCAGAGCACTATTTTGGGTTACGGTGATGGAAGCACTTCCTGTGCATCCGCCATTTGATATGGTAACAGAATACGTTCCTGCCGAGGAAATCGTAATGGCTTGAGTGGTAGCCGTTGTTGACCACAAGTAGGATGTATATCCTGCACCTGCATCCAAGCTAGCAGAACTTCCTGCACATATTGAATTTGGTCCGGCGATGGTAGGAGTCAAACTTGTCAAGGTATTGATAGTAACAGTAATTGTTCCCGGACAGTTATTGGCATCCAAAACATTTAAAGTGTAGGTGCCTGCTGCCAATCCTGTGAAATTTTGAGCACCAGTGACATTATTAAAGGTTGCAATTGGCGTTGCTCCGTTTAATAAGGTATAGCTATAAGGTGATGTACCTCCTGCTGTTGTAGCATCGAAACTTCCGTTTGTTTGCCCTGTACACACATCAATTATATTCGCTGGCGTGATTGTTAGGGTTGGGCATCCGCATGGGTTCACCACAATATCCACCGAACTGCTTCCGCAACCAAGAGTATATGTAATAGTGATAGTCCCCGAACCTGATAAACCCGGGTCAAAAACACCTGTTGTAGGATCCACTCCGGGGCCACTCCACACACCACCTGCTGTACCCCCACTCAATGTGATCGGCGGATCTGTATTACACATAGGACCGGCAGGACAAACATTAGCGTCACAACAGAATAATGTCATTGGTGGACATGCCGACATATTTGCAGATTGAATTTTGCCATTTCTGTTTGTAGCTGTAGCAGATGTCCCCGTAGCTCCGCAGAAAACCACATCGCCATTGGTGCTTACCGCCACGTCAAAAACTCTGTAAGGAGTCGCAATATTTGAGATAGGAACCAGATTCGCATCAAATTTATAAACACCGGTTGCAGAGCCAACATACACATTCCCGCAGGAGTCTAAATCAATACCCGCATTGCCTGCCTGATGCTGATTGAAGATCATCGTCGTTGTGTTTATCCCTCCTGGGATAGCTACGCTTGCAATTATAGACCCATCAATCAATGAACGTTTTTGAAGTGTGGCACCATTTTGCGTATAGACAAAATATCTATTTGCTCTTATGCACATCATACCTGAATTTCCATTGTTCGGTTTGTAATCTTCACTTTTATAACTAAAATGCAAGCCATGATCCATCTTGAAAACCACAGGAGAGATTGATCCGCATTGGGCAAAGTCATCATCAATGGAACCCAAAGTATCTAGGGTAAGAAAATAATATCTGGCATTTCGACAAGCTGTAATTGATCGAACTTCTTGAATTGATGTTGGAATCCCAAACATACTACCCAACGCAACCGTTTGATTACTGAGAACGGCTCCGTTAGCTGTATTGATATAAAATATAGCCCCATGAATGCTTAACATAGTACCCGAAGTTCCTCCTACAATAAGTTTGGTTTGGTCGCAATTAAACGCAATATTCCAATACTCATCAACGCTCAATAGAGGTGCATTCCAAGTCCATACTACGCCTCCTGCAGCATTCACCTTTTTCATACCTGCAATAGAACCCGAAGTAACATAACTATTCCCTGCCAAGTCTGTAGCAAAAGTTCCAAGCCAATAGTTAGCCGTGTCGTATGGCGTATTATACGTCCATTGAATAACTCCTGTTGAATTGTATTTCAGAAGTTTCATAGGCATTTCTCCCCCTATCATGTAAACATTTCCTGCACCGTCAACTTCACATTCCCAAACACCGTTGGAGGCTGGCAAAGTGGGACCTTGTGTCCACGGGTCAATGGTAACACTTTTTGTGTGGTCATAGGTATCCAAATCAAAGGAAATGGTGTTGGCATTTCTAACAAAATGGGAAGCAATTTTATTGTATATATTCTCTAAATAAAAAGTAGTCGGCGCATGGTCAATAATATCACCGAATTTAGTTTTGATATGCACATCGCCATCACCATTAATTCTTGGCATATCTGAATAGCGCATCTTTACTTGGGATATATCTGCTCCGGGGTGAAGTATTAATGAATATTTCAACCCGTCTGTTGGATGAAAAACGTATTCCACATCTATATTAGGATAGAGGTTTTTATAAACGATCTTTTTATACGCTTTTATATAGTTAATGTTCTTTTCCGAACCATCTTTTTCCTTATACGAATAACTATGGTAGTCGGAGGTGGCATCGTAGGCTACTATTTCAACATCTGGATTTGCGCCTTCCCAAGTCATCATGATAGCATCGCTTTCATATTCCATACGACGTTCTTCGGCTTCTTTTTCCTTATATTCTTCAGGAGAAGTGAACTTTTCCTTCCGTTCTAATTCATCATTATCCTTTTCTTTTGCCCAACGCTTCAAGTAACTGTATGAAACACCTTTTTTTGTGAAGTAAATACAGTTGGCACCGCCATCATAAGCAAACAAAACTTTTTCATCTGATTTATGAATATGAAACTGTCCTTTGTTTTCAATAAAAACTTTCTGTGGTTCCATGCTCGCACTCCAATTGGTGGATTGCGCAAAAACTTTTATGTTTAGAACAAAAAGAGAGACAAATACCATTGAATACCCAACGAGCTGAGCATATCTTCTGTTGATGCAGTTTCCGAAAATGAAATTACATCGGTTATCTATTTTTTTCATGATTGCAATATTTTATTATTCATTTAATCAGTATTATATTCAATTACTAACGGGATACATTTATTTTGCAACTTATCGCAAGAGTGTGACGGTTCCGTGTAAATTATATTCAACTTTATCCTTGCCTTTGGCATAAATAATATAGAAATAAACGCCATCAGAAGCTACTTCACCGCCATTCGTAATACCATTCCATCCTCCGCTTATATCTGTCCATTCAAATATTTTCTTTCCCCATCTATTGAATATGGAACAAGAGAAAGTTTCAATTTCTTTATACAGCAAAATAAATTCATCGTTATGTCCATCACCATTTGGTGTAAAAATATTTGGAATGATTAGTGAGGAAGGCTTTTGCACCTCAATAGTCACATGAGCCGTATCCTTGCAGAAATCCGGTGCGCCTGAGGAGACGATTAATGTCACATTATAAGAACCAACCGTATCATATGTTTGTATTGGGGGATACTGTTCTGTGGACGTTTGTCCATTTCCAAAATCCCAATACCACGAAACGGCACCTGAACCAGTGTAGGTGAAGGCAACACTCAAGGGAAGCGCACCCGACTCAGGGTTCGCTACAAAACTTGCACTGATGTTTTCGGAGTAAATTGTAACATTTGTGACTTTAGTGCATGCATTGGAATCTGTAACGGTCACAGCATAATTGCCGGCACACAACCCAATAATATTAGAAGTAGTTTGTCCGTTGCTCCATAAATATGTATAGGGAGAATTGCCTCCAATAACATTGGAAGTGATGCTTCCATCGCACGTGCCAGGGCATCCTTCATCTTGAGGCGTGAGGTTGACAGTCATGGAGAATGCTGTTATCGTAGTTGAAGTGCTTCCACTGCAGCCACTGCCATTCGTAACTGTTACTGAGTAAGTCCCTGCACCGACAGTAATGGTTTGCGTTATAGCACTTGTTGACCAGATATAGGACGAGTACCCCGCTCCAACATCCAAGGTGGCTGTGTTGCCTGTACAAATGGATGTAGGTCCCATAATTATGGGGGTTAAACTGGTTAATGAGGCAATAGTGACCGTAATGCTGTTTGTGCAATTATTACTATCCAACACGTTTAATGTATAGGTGCCTGCTGCCAAGCCCGTAAAGTCTTGGGAGGTGCTGACATTATTGTAAGTTGCGATGGGTGTAACTCCGCTCAATAAGGTGTACCTATAAGGTAAAACTCCCCCGCTGGTGCTTGCAGTGAAACTGCCATTGGTCTGTCCAAAACAAACATCAACAATATTAGTTGGCGTGATAATTAGAGTTGGACAAGGAGAACAAAGCGCCAACAAAGCTGTATCAGCGATGGTGAAAACCACGCCATAGTTATCCACCACTTGTATCGGATAGGTGGCAGGAGGCGTAACCGTATTGCCAGTGGCAAAAGTAGTCCATGTTGTAACATTCACAGCGCAGCCGGGAGGAAAGGTGCAGCCAATGAGACAAGCACTACAATCTTGGGTGATATTTTGGCTCTGCCAATTATACGGACCAATCCCCCCCGAGACAGTTAAATTGCCGCTTAAAGTCTTGCAAACATCCAATACCGCACATGACATGACAACAATGTTTATTGAATTTGTTCCACAAGCCACAGTATAAGTAATAGTATGCGTACCTATTCCAGCAGCTCCCGGGTCAAAAACACCTGTAGAAGGATTTACGCCTGCGCCACTCCAGACGCCGCCGGGGGTTCCGGCAGAAATAGTTACAGGGGCATCAAAAACACACATGGGAGGAACAGGACAAACACTAGCATCGCAACAAATCAGCACTTGGGGCAAACAAGCAGACATATTGGCAGATTGTAAGTAGCCTGTTCGGTTTACATCGGCATTTGTTCCTGTTGCACCACAAAAAATCACATCGCCACCTGTACTCACGCTTACATCAAATATTTTATACGGAGTGGCTATAGAAGTAATAAAATTCAAGTCGGCATCAAATTTATAGATGCCATCTGCTGAACCAACATAAACGTTGCCGCAAGAATCAATATCAATACCACTGTTTCCCGCTTGATTTCTACCTAAGGCGGCTGTGCTTTGTCCGCCGGGAATTGTGGCAGTAGTAATTATGGAGCCATCAATAAGCGAACGTTTGTGGATAGTTGTTCCGTTTTGCGTATAAACAAAATTTCTATTGGCACGAATAGACATCATACCTGAATTCCCATTGTTGGGACGATAGTTTTCACATTTATATGAGAACGAGTAGGAATTGTTTATCGCAAAAACCGTAGGACCTGCCGTCGGGCAGACACTAAAATCATCATCAATAGCACCAATAGTATCTAACGTAAGATAATAATATCGTGAGTTGCGGCAGGATGTAATTGACCTACATTCTTCGATGATGGGCGGGAAGCCAAACATATTTCCATACCCTACAATTTTTGTACTATTAATACTTCCGTTGCTAGTATTAATATCAAAAATGGCACCCGATAAAGCAAGCATACTACCAGTTGTGCCGCCAATAATTAGCTTGGTTTGGTCACAATTGAAAGCAATATTCCAATATTCATTTGTGCTTCCAAGACTTGAGTTAAAATCCCATACCATCGATCCCGTTGCATCAATTTTCTGCATCGCAGCAATAGAGCCTGAGGTTACATAACTATTCCCTGCCAAATCAGTAGCAAAGGTGCCCAACCAATCGTTGGCAGTATCGTAGGGTGTGTAATAGGTAAACTGTATAACCCCGGTGGCGTTATATTTCATAAGTTGCATGGGCATGTCGCCTCCTATCATATACACATTGCCGGCTCCATCATGTTCGCATTCCCATACGCCATTAGAATTCGGCAAAGAAGGGGTTTGTGTCCAAGGGTCAATCACAACATCTTTTGTAATGTCGAACGGGTTTACGCTAAAAGAGATGCACGTGCCGTTTTTTATAAAATGCGAAGGGATAGTTCTCGATTTCATTTCTGAATAAAAAGTGGCAGGGGCATGATCAATAATATCCCCAAATTTTGTTGGCAGATGAACATCCCCGTTGATTTTGATTTCGGGCGCAACAGAATAATTCATTTGAACTTTAGAAATATCAGCCCCGGGATGCAGTATCACAGCATATTTCAATCCGCCATCGGGATGAAACACATATTCGATATCAATGCCCGGATAAATATTTTTATAAACTATCTTTTTAAATGCTTTTATAAAGTTCTTGTTGGTTGTCTTTCCACTTATATCTTTTATGCAAAAACTATGATAGTCGGATGTTTTATCATAGCCAACTATCTCCACATCCGGGTTCGCGTTTACCCAATTCATAGTAACCGCATCACTTTCGAATTCCATACGATGCTCCTCGGCTTCCTTTTCTTTCCATTCATCTGCAGTAGTAAATTTTTCCTCGCCCTCATTTTCATCCTTTTCTTTCGCCCAACGTTTCAAAAAAGTGTAAGAAACACCTTTGTTCGTGAAATAAATTGAGGTGGAGCCGCCATAAAAAGCAAACAGGACTGCATCACCGGTTGGCGCATTGTCAAATTGTCCTTGATTTTCGATAAAGACTTTTTGTGGCTCCATAGTGGCGCTCCAACCGTTTGATTGTGAAAAGCTGTTGGTGCTAAGCATCCATAATAGTGTCATCATTATAAGACTTTTATAGAAGATGCGTACCCCACTCTCCTTTCTCTTTTGAGTGGAAATACTATTGCAAAATGTACATAGTGTTGTCATATTTATGAAGTATTTTGATTCATATTTTATGGGTAAAAATATTTCGTCAAAAATAGAACATTATATTAGACGGCGGTGTTAAGGTAATGTTATATATATTTGTATCCAAAAAAAAATGTAACAAGGTGTTATCCTATGATATAACCTTAATTTTTTACTCTGAAAATTTTTATATATTGACCCCTCCTTTGCTAGTCATAAATGTCTAAAATATTTGGAATTATGCTAAAGGATTGTTTCCTCTCAGAGGAAGAATTTTCAGGGTTATTTATAGCTTGAAGGTAGTTGCCTAGGCAGTGCAGGTTGTTGCCGGAGTAGCACAGGTTGTTACCCGAGCAGCGCAGGTT
Source organism: uncultured bacterium (assembly GCA_903858655.1). Classification (GTDB taxonomy): domain Bacteria; phylum Bacteroidota; class Bacteroidia; order Bacteroidales; family CAIWKO01; genus CAIWKO01. The sequence goes on from CAIOJS010000362.1 coordinate 8,084, forward strand.
GTTACCCGAGCAGCGCAGGTTGTTACCCGAGCAGCGCAGGTTGTTGCCTGAGCAGCGCAGGTTGTTGCTTGAGCAGCGCAAGTTGTTGCCTGAGCAGCGCAGGTTGTTGCCCGAGCAGCGCAGGTTGTTGCCCGAGCAGCCCGGGTTGTTGCCTGAGCAATCAAGAGGATTACCTCTTAAACAAAACTAAGTGCTTCCGCGTTCATCGCAAAAAAAGTGTAACCATTTGAAGTAACAGTTGTAATACTTATATTACTAACCTATTGTATCAATGTTACCGTGCCTTTGTAGGCATGTTTCTTTCCAATGCGATCCGTCACCTGAATGAGATATACATACACCCCTTGAACACCTTTTGAATAATCGCCCTTGTTATCGTAGGTGCCATTCCATCCTTCATTGATGTTCGTAGTGTTGAACAGCTCTTTTCCCCAACGGTCGTAAATCATCATCAGATACTTTTTAGTATCTAAACCAACACCAACAGGCTTGAAGACGGGATTTTTTTCATCATTATTGGGTGTGAACGAATTTGGAATCCAAAACGCAAAGTAAGGATTAATGACGACAGTTTCCTGAGCCGTATCCATACAGCCATTTGCATCTGTCACAACTAATGTGATAACAAACGAACCTGTATCTGTATAAATATGATTCACTTGATTGCCCGAAGCATAATTGTTATCGCCAAAGTTCCATTCCCATGAAACAATATTTCCGATAGATAGATCATAGAAACTTACCGGACCTTCGTTAATGGTAATGATTTTCGGTTTGCTATAAAAAGCAGCTATGGGACCTGGAACACTAATAATTGTTGCATTTGCAGTGCCAATGCATCCGTTATAACTCACCGTTACACTGTATGTGCCTCCTGCTAAACCTGTCGCTGTCTGGGAAGTTTGGGCGGGAACGGTGTTCCAAAGATAGGTATATCCCGCGCCCGTGAGGCTTGCCGTGGCGGTGCCATCATCATTGGTGCAGGAGGCATCTGTGGAGATGGTGCTAACACCAAGATAAGAATCCACTGTCACAGCCACTGAGGCTGAGCCGGTGCATCCATTGTAGGTTGCTGTCACGATATAAGTCGTATTAACTGTTGGATTGACCACAATAATAACTCCCAAGCTTGGTGGTGCTGTGTTCCATTGATAGGTTTGACCTCCTGTGGCAGTAAGGGTAACAGGATTCCCCGGACATACAGTTTGAGGTTGCGCTGTTGCCGTGATGGGTAGTGTTGCAGTTACAGTGACCTGAATGGAAGCTGTGCCCGTACATCCGCCGGCACTAGAAACCGTGACGGAATACGTGCCCGCAGCATTTGCAGCGATGGTTTGTGTTGTGGCACTGGTTGACCACAAATAGCCAGCATAGCCTGCTCCTGCATCCAAAGTAGTTGAAGTTCCCGGGCAGATGGTGGTTTGTCCGGTGATGGTGGGCGTGAGGCTAGTGCTTTGCGTTACGGTTAGCGATGCACTTCCCGTGCAGCCGCTAGCATTGGTAACTGTGACCGAATATGTTCCTCCTGTGGTAATCGTTATGGTTTGTGTTGTGGCTGTGGTTGACCACAAATAAGACGCATAGCCTGCCCCGGCATTCAAAACTGCCGAACTGTTGGCGCATATCGTGATGGGTCCATTGATGGTGGGTGTTGGAGCCACACTTTGGGTCACGTTGACCGAAGCAGTGCCTGAACAAGCATTCGCATTCGTAACAGTAACCGAATAGTTGCCTGCTGTGGTAACTGGAATGGTTTGTGTAGTGGCATTGGTTGACCAATGATAAGAAGCATAGCCTGCCCCTGCATCCAAAGTTGTTGATGCACCCGGGCAAATTGCTAATGTTCCCGTGATGGTGGGTGTTGGATTCGCAACAATTGCAAGTGTAATTGAAGTACTTCCTGTGCAAGTACTCGCATTTGTAACACTAACGGAATAGGTACCGCTTGCGTTAACAGCAATAGTTTGCGTGGTTGCATTGGTTGACCATAAATAGTTCGTATATCCTGCGCCTGCATCCAAAGTTGCTGTAGTTCCGGCACAAATCGCCGTTGGTCCTGTGATGGTTGGCGTTGGGTTAGGGGATTGCGTAACGGTCAATGATGCACTTCCTGTGCAGCCATTAGTATTGGAAATTGTTACTGTGTAGGTGCCGATATTATTAATGTTTATGCTTTGGGTGGTGGCAGTGGTTGACCACAAATAGGAAGAGAATCCTGCCCCTGCATTTAAGGTGGCTGTTGTGCCCGCACACATGGAAGTAGGTCCGGTTATAGTCGTAGTAGGACTGGTGGCATAGGTCACATTTATAGCATCTGAACCCGTGCACCCGCTGCTATTAGTAACCGTAACCGAATAGGTTCCTGCGTTAGTTACCGTGAAGGTTGGTGTGGTGGAACTATTTTGCCAAAGATAGGTGCAATTGGGTGTAGTGGCATTCAACACTAAAGTTTGAGTGGGGCACAATGTGGCGTCGTTGCCTAAATTAACTACAGGGTTGGTACTATACGTAACATGGACTGTGTCGGATGTGACACAAGCTCCAACTGTGACACGCACCCAATAGGTTCCTGCCGCAGTTACTGTGAAGGTTGGTCCTGTGGAACTGTTTTGCCATAAATATGTTGCATTGGTGGTGGTGGCATTCAACACAGCAGTTTGACCCGGGCATAAAGTTAAATCGGGTCCTAAATTGACACTGCATGGAGGAGCACTGGAACAGCAAAAGGAATTGACCATACCTGAACTTCCTGTGGACCCTGTGTGCAAAACAAACCAATTATGCCCTGCTTGAGCGGCAGTTGCAGTGAATGTAACCGTGTTGGATGTCCATGTATATCCAACCGACGGCAAACTTCCTAGAGAGAAGGCTCCGGTGATGGAACCCGTAGAATTGGTGTAAATAAATGGTGCAAACGCACCTGTGCTTCCGGTGCCATGACTCACGTAGGTAAATCGAAAACTGTAGGTTTGCCCGGCAACCAATGCCGGTGTGAATCGCAAGCCAAAGCCTTCACCGCCTGTGGTCCATGAGGAGCCATTGCCGATAAATATGGCTCTGCATCCTGCAGTATTGATGGGAGGTGGAATGGTGAGATTGGCTCCGGGCCATCCACCTGTCCATGCGGAACCAGTCCACTGAAGCAAATCCGCTTCATTTGAATTTACGTCTGCTAAGCTTGCGCTTGAAGCAAAACTTGTTCCGGGTGTGCAACTCATGAAGCACGAATCCACCAAAGTTTGGGACGACGCAATGCGGCTTAAAACAAGGAGGAAAAAGACAACTATGTATATTTTTCTCATTTAGTAATGTATTTTTGAAACCTTTTTGGCAGGCACTTAGCGTGAGCGAAAAAAGGTGAATTAGTTTCTCTTAAAATAAAAAAAGCAAATATACATCATTTTAATTGTATGAATTGATTTTATTGAAAATATTTTTTCTATGGATCGCGCCTGTCTTTGTTGTCAGGCAGCTATACCGTTGACTTATAGGATAAATATTATTTTAGACATAGCCAAAAAGGATAGTAGCGACGGAGGTAGAGCCTAGCGCCGAACGGGGATTGCTGGATGTTGGATTGTTAGGTTGTTGGATTGTTATATTGTTGGATTGTTATATTGTTTTTGCTTTGAATACGTTTGTCAGACCTGACTTTTTAAGTATTACAATTTTATTAAATACCCAAATTGAAAACTAAACAAATCTTTTTTTGGTTTTTCAAATCGTTTACTGGTGGAGCTGCCTGAATAGGTGTCTTTGTAATTAAAAACCCAATCGTTATCAGTATAAACCTCATGAATATATTGACGCTTGTCGTAATTACCTTTTATCCATGAACTTATCGGGAGGTTGTAAGCTAGTATCCAGAAGAACCCATCCTGATTAAAATAAATCCCCATAGGTGCTTCGATTAAAAATGTCTTAGAATAATCATAAAAATTATTTGATCCAGAGTAACTTCCACCAAATTCCCAATCATCATAATATTGATGATTTTTTACAATATAAGATAAATCTAATGAAATAAAGGGTTTAATAGGAAAGCGTTTTTTATGAAAGAAATCGAACCAAACATGATAAGCCATAAGTCGAGTAAGAACTTTGTCATCCTTTAAATCAGTATCATTTAGTCCAGCACCTTCTTGATATGCATATTCAATACTCTGAAATAAGCCCTTGTATTGAACTCCCCATGAAAAAGAAAACATAGGCTTTTTTAATTTGTATGCAAACGTTTTACTTTTTGTATTTAAATTATAATCACTATAAAACAAACCATATTTTGTATGAGTATCAATTTGACTAATTACAATAATTGAGACATGTTCCTTCTTTGTTTTTATACTATCATTCTGCCCAAAAACAAATCCCTGCGCTAGGATGAAACAAATCAAAATAAAAAGTATCTTTCTCATAATGATTATCAATAAAACAAATTATAAACAACCGTATCACAGGGAGGGAGATATATCGAATCTTGGTAGGCATTTTCAATGTTATTTTTTGTAACAAACCATTTTATGTATAAATTTCCATTAGCCCGTGTACAATAGGATCCGTCTGGGTCAACAATATCCACATTCATTCCTGATAAAATCGGTGAATCGCAGGTTGTATTTGTAATATAGAAAGGCGAAAAATGATAACATATCTTATCGTTGGCATCATAAGGCGAAATGTTTTTTATATGTACAAGAACATGAGCGTAGGAAGTCATTAGAAGTTTGAAAAAATTTTTTCTTTCCGGTTCTATTGAAGAATTAAGAGTACTAGCAGAACATTCTGATTTTTTTTCTGCCCGAATAGAATGATTTGTATAATTCATATCGGGATAATACTCCAGATTAAATTTACCTTCATTATCAGTTTTTAAGCGCATTACTTCATGCTCATTTAGAATAATAGGTGTGGGAGACACATCGAAATCTTCAAGTATAATGTCAGCATATGGTATAGGTTGTTTCGACCGTCCATCATAGACCATTCCACTTACAAAAGTTTTATTTTTACTTTTCTTGCAGCTAACAAAGCTTGATGCAATCAAAACAACAATCAATAAATAAAGTATCTTTCTCATAATGATTATCAATAAAACAAATTATAAACAACCGTATCGCAGGATGGCATAAATATTGAATCTTGATATACATTTTCAATATTGTTTTTTGTAACAAACCATTTAAAGTATAAATATTGATTAGCTTGTGAATTATCAGAGCTGACAGTTTGCGTAATATCCACATTCGTACCAGTAAACGAAAATCCATAACATGTTGTATTTGTTATATGCCAAGGCGACCGAAAATAGCACATCTCATCATTAGCATCGTAAGGTGAAACATTTTTTATGTGTACAAGTACGTGACATTGGGACACCATTCTAAGTTTAAAATAATTTTTTCTTTCAGGATGTATTGAAGAATTAAGAGTACTAGCAGAACATTCAGATGTTTTTTCTGCTCGAATAGAATGATTTGTATAATTTACATCAGGATAATATTCTAGATTAAATTTACCATCATTATCACTTTTTAAACGCAATACTTCATGCTCATTGTTTATAATAAGCGTTGATGACATATTGAAATCTTCGAGTATTATGTCAGCATTTGATACTGGTAGCATTGAATGAGTATCATATACCATTCCACTTACAAAAGTTTTATTTTTACTTTTCTTGCAGCTAACAAAGCAGGATGCAATCAATACAACAATCAAAAAATAAATTATCTTTCTCATAAATTTAAAAACTATAGCCTAAATGAATAAAAAAGTTAGTACGCATCAAAAACAAAATATGGCTGTCTTTGCCTGTTTTTGTTCTTGTTTCAGGCATTATGGTACTATATTTTTCAGTATAAACACTGTTACTGGTATAATTGGTATTGACATAATCTATCATCTGTAACCCCACGCCAGCTTCGTAATAGATATGCTTCCAAATGCCACTTAGCCCAATTACAGGGCATAAGTTTACATCAAATATGTTCTGCTTAAAATTTACACTATCATATACTTCCCACATGTAATTTATCATTTCATTGTAATCAACCTTTTTATAGGCAGTATTCAGTTTAATCCCTACAAAAGGCATAATTTGTTCACGGAGTTTTTTCGAAAACAGAAATGTTTTAAAGGTATAGGCAGCAGTATATTGATGAAGCACTAAATAACTATCGCCGTAATTCGTATTTCCGCCAAGAGTGTTATGCTCTTTTTTTCTGGTGTATGCAATTTCGAGCGCATGAAAAAACTTGTTTTTCGAACAATAAAAAACTTCAAACGTAGGTCGGAGGCGCGAAAGGAAACCAAAAGTATTTTTATAAAAATTCATACTATCATTTATTGTGGGGAGATAAAACCTGTCATACGCCGTGTAAGGAAAATACATATCGCGCTTCATAGGGTTTATATAAGTGCCGACAGCAATGCCTATCTTGTAATTCTTTTTGCTTTTTAGACTATCATTCTGCCCAAAAACAAATCCCTGCACCACGATTATCAAAAGTATTAGTAAGAGTTTTTTCATATCAATAGCATTTTTCTTATTATCAAAAAAGTTTATATGTAATTTCAAATTTTATTTTATACGCAGGCAATAATTTCTTCCAATTATATTCTCTCGGACCGGGTGGATTTGATGAAGGCATATTTGGATCAAGAGTTTCATTATCCCAAAAATATTTTATCCCCGGTAAAAAACTGGATTTAAACCCAATTTTCGCATTAAGATGATAGAAAAAGAATATCCAACAAGTAAATGAAGTTGTGTTTTTGAATACATTGAAGGAAATGGATCATATGGAATATCTCGATGATAATTATAACCTTTATATTTAGAAATTTCTAGAAAAGAAACTATTCTCTGTTCAAAATGCTTTCTTGATGAAAAAATATATTGATAAGAGATATCACCACCATGGATTCCAAATTTACGAAAGTCCCATTTATATAGATTTAAATAATCATAGGGTTTGGCTTCTGACCCGGATTGATGCAATTTAAATGTAAATGTTGGACCAAATATAATACCCATCTCAAAAATATGTCTTTTGTAAATTAAACTCCATGCTAAATCAAATTGTCTCGAACTGTAAATTGCTATACCAAGCTTATTATGAATCTTATTATCAATGGAAGGATTAATCGTTATTTGATTTTTCGAATCCGTTAAAGTATCATTCTGCCCAAAAACAAATCCCTGCACCACGATTATCAAGAGTATTAGTATGAGTTTTTTCATATTCATTGCATCTCCTCCATTTAAAAATTATATCCAATTTTGAACTGAATATTAGTTAAGAAATATTTGTCATGAACTAATTTGTTTACGAAAATAACTTTAGAATAATGAACATTCTCTTTATAATATGATTTGTTGCTTGGTATAAATTCTTGCTTTCCATTTATTATGCCAAGTACATTTATTGCACTTTCTAGTGATGCATATATATGATGTTTATACACTAATACGCCAAACGGAATCTGAAATAAAAAGATGTTTGACTTATCTGTTAGGTAATCTGTGGACCAATTAAACCATGGAATTGAATCGGAAAGCACTTTGTGGGCATAATAGGCTTTTAATCCAATGAAAGGATGCACTATATTATGTTCTTTATTAAAGAATCTATAGGTAGTCTGAAAAGTTAAAAATAGGTTTTTGAATGACCCACCTGCATTTTTATCTGTCGGATAAAATGGTATTGGA
>CAIOJS010000363.1 GCA_903858655.1 uncultured bacterium
CTTTGATACTTATAAGTCATCTATGATGGGCATTTGTATGAGGTATTGCCGTACCAAAGATGAAGCTGAAGATGTTTTGATGATGGCATTTATGACGATTCTTTCGGAAATTCACACTTTTCGAAAAGAAAGTTCGATTAGTTCGTGGATTCGACGAATCGTTGTAAATACAGCAATAAACAACTACAGAAAAAACTTGAAGCATTACTACCATTCCGATATTGATGAAATTATGGAGATTGATATCAAAGATGGTGAAGATATGCAAATTTCGGATCATCATTCAGCCGACGCAATATTGAAAGTGATGAACGAATTGCCCCATGGTTACAGAATAGTGCTCAACTTATACGTTGTTGAGGGATATAAACATAAAGAAATTGCCGAGATACTGGATATCAACGTCGGAACGTCAAAATCACAGTTGTCGAAAGCACGAAAAATAATACAAGAAAAGCTGTCAAGCAAAAAATAATGAGTGAGAATATACATAACGGTCTAACAAATTTCGATAGTCATCTTAAAATTGTTTTGGATAACTATCAGCACACTCCAAATGCGCATATTTGGGGAAAGCTGAAGTATAAACTTTTTAAGAAGGATGTGTTGGACTTTGTTTCTTTCAGGAAACTGAAGCGCTCCTTTGATCCACAAACACAAGTAGCTTGGATGCAAGCAAAAGTTTGGATTAGTTATGCTGCTGCAGCTTGTCTCACCATTGGTATTGCTTTTGGAGCTGTTTATTTTGTAAAGAATGAATTGATAAATAAGGTGGAAAATTCTGTTGCACCTGCAAAAATATCTCCGACACTTCCTCCTGTTGCTAAACAAACCAATGACCTGAACACTCAGACGCCAATAGTGGAAAACAAAACTGTTGTTGTAGGTCATCACGATGTGGAGACTCCTAATAAGATTCAAGTGGCATCTGCAAAACAAGACAACTCCACAAACAAGGCAAACACGTCGGTTGCAGACAACAATTCAAATCCTGCGAAAGATAACAAAACGGATGTTGCCACCCCCAAGCATGATAGTGAAAGCTATAAATCGAAAAACAATGTGTTGAATTTGCTCAATTATATCCAAAAGCTGAATCCACAGAATTCAACCTTGCACCAGGAACCTGTTGTTGATCAAAACACCGAAACGGAATCTGAATTCATACCCGTCATCGAGCCTAATACGCAAGAGAACACTGTGAATCCTGTGGAAACTGTTGTTTATAATCTTGAAATTCCAAACGTATTCACTCCTAATGGAGATGGATTTAATGATATGTTTGTGATAAAGAATTTGGATAAATATCCTGACAATTCTCTTTTGATTGCCGACCGCAATGGCAAGATTGTTTATGAACGAAACTCCTATATGAACGATTGGGATGCACAAAGCGTTCCTGACGGCACCTATTATTATATCTTAAGTTATAAAGACAAGACGAATAGCAAAGGTTTGATTAAAGGACCTATCACCATAGTGCGTAGCAAATAGCACAAAGATTTCTACATTTTATTTTTCAATTTCCTGAAAGGAGATATATCTTGCTTCGTAGAGCATGGTCAGGAATTTGGTAACACGAAGCTGAACGGGTTGCACCTTGTCGCCCAACAACTCTAAAGATTTTTCGCAGATAGTCCCAACATTGGTTCTTCCATCAACCTGAAGCCATACGTTTGAACCTAACTCGTCGAGCACAATGCGGAAAAAGCGTTTGCGTGGGGTGCAAAAAAATGTGTTGAACTTTTCGTTTTTGAATTTAGGAACCACTATAGTTACGATACCATGTTCATCGGTTTCGAATTTGCTTTTTCTTATTGGAGTTGCTTCCATATAGTTTAGCTTCTTTAGGATTTTTCTTCTTTGGAAAAAGTTGAGTGCCATGATTGGATTTGAGATTTATGATTTATTGATTTGAGATGTGTGGTGTGTATAGGTATGCTTAGCGTTTTTAGCTTTTCGGTATGCAATTCTGCCGGCTTCTATTAGTTCTTGAGCTTTATAGAATTCGAAGGTGGAAGCCGCATGACGGGAAATGTCAATGCTAATATCGGGTTTTTCTTGCATGACAGTCAGTCGGCAGATTTGGTCTTGCATGATATCAAAGGTTTTGTCAATCACACTGAGATATCCATGCGTTTCTTGGCTTTCAGGTTTCTCATCAGAGAACAAATTAAAGTTGTTTTTTACGTATCTGAAAAGATTTCTTTTTACGGAGAACTGTTTTTTTGGAAAGATCATGGAATCAAACTTTGGTTTCTCATAGGGAAAGTTAGCATTGACATCCACTACCACTAAAATATCACCCTCAGTACGTTTAACACAGTCGGAGGGAATCGGGTTGACGACACCGCCATCTACTAAAACCATGTCTTTGTATAGCACAGGAGTTACAATGGAAGGAATAGCCACCGAAGCCCGTATTGCCAATAAAAGATTGCCTTTGTCGAACACCACCTCAGAGCGGTGTGTCAAATCGGTTGCCACTACGGATAAGGGTATCTTCAGTTCTTCGAATGTTTTGCAGCCAATAAATTCTTCAAGACTTCGGAAAAAGCGTTCGGCTTTAATAAAACCTTGACCCGTAAAAGTGAAATCCATTAAATCGAACACATCCACCTCATCCAATTGGCAAACCCATTCGGTGAATCTTTTGATGTTGCCCGAACAGTAAATTCCACCAATTAAAGAGCCCACAGACGACCCTGAAATAGATGTGATTTCATATCCATCCTTCAACAGTTCTTCGATGACGCCAATATGGGCAAGCCCTCGACAACCTCCGCTTGATAGTACTAATGAAACTTTCTGTGACATGATTTCTTTTGGCTGCGAAATTATAAAAAAATGGGATTCTGCATAACAAAATCCCATTTGATTTTTTATTTAGAAGTTTCCACTTGGTGGTGGTGGTTCGTCAGCAGCGCCTCTATGTTTTACAGGGAAATAGACCAAAACAAAAGCGATGATGATTAACACCAAAATACTTACTAAGAATGATGGTTCGGAGAAAATGGCAAAGGTAGGCACATTGAGGAAATATAGCAACGCAAATACCAATCCCATCAAAGCTTCTCCGGCAATAAACCCGGAGGCAAGCAGCACTCCTGTGTTCTCCATGCGCACATTCTGACCAAGTGAATAGTTATTCTTCTTTCCGATGGCTTCAACAATGCCTTTTACAACACCACCTAAAAAGATAGCAAACGTTGTTTCGAGTGGCAAATACATACCCACACTGACAAGCATTGGGCTTTTTACCTGCATCAAAATTAAACCGAGTCCCATGAGCATACCCACAATGATGAGGGGCCATGCCATTTGTCCGCCAACAATACCTTTTGATAGCATCGCCATCAAACTGGCTTGCGGTGCCGACAAGTTTTTGCTGCCAAAGCCGCCTTCATATCCTTCTTTGATACCTTTAGCCATGTCGCCTTGATTTAATACTACAAGTACACCAAACATCACCGATGCAGCTAATATAACGCCAATGATGTCTCCAATCTGCATTTTCCATGGTGTTCCGCCCAAGATATGTCCTGCTTTTAAATCCTGAAGCATTTCACCGGCAACAGCAGCCGAAACACAAACAATAGCTGCAACGCCTAACACGGTTGCGATGCCTTCTTTTCCGCTTACGCCAAGGGCTACCAGAATCAATGCCGTGACAACCAAAGCTGTCAAAGTCAACCCGCTGATAGGATTGTTACTTGATCCCATGATACCAACCAAATATCCCGAAACAGCACCAAACAGAAAAGCTAAGACGATTAGCACTGTGGCAGCCGCTAAGGATACAATTAAGCTTGCATTAAATACAAAGTATGCTATACAGAATGTAAGACATGCAACTCCTAAAATTCCGACTACTATCCAGATAAAAGAAATGTCTTTTTCTGTACGATCCGTAGCAACATTAGCGCCACCTGCAGCTTTGCGAACATCGCCCAAAGCTCTTGAGATTCCGGCACCGAGACTCTTTCTCATTTTGAATAAAGTGAAACAGGCACCCATAAGCATACCGCCAATGGCAATAGGACGTACGATGAATCTCCATACCTGCGTGATTTGATAACCCGAATCGCTCACTTTTGCCAAAGCATCAGCTGTTGACATGTTGGGGTCTTTCACTTGGAGCATGGCTGCCCAGCTATTGAGAAAGTCCAAATTGATGGAAGGAGCAATAAAATAATATATAATAGGTGCTAACAAACCCCATGCGATTAATCCACCGCTAAAGTTTAATGCGCCCAATTTTGGTCCGATGATATATCCAACACCCATATATGCCGGGCTGATACCGGGTGAACTTAAAAGCAATCCACCTTGACCAACAAACTTGGTACCCGTGATGGTCTGTTTGCCAAAAACAATAAATTTCTCCCATGAAGTGGCGAAGAACTTAAATTGACCTAAAGCCTGTATAACAGCACCGCCTATCATAGCTCCAAAAAGGAATTTCGATCCACCACCGCTTCTGCGTCCTGCTTTATGAATTTCTGCAGCCGCAATAGATTCGGGGAATTTCAATTCAGCATCTTCCACCATCACTCTACGCAATAGGGCAACAAACATAATACCTAGAATACCACCGGCAACGAGTATCAATGCCGAAGTGACATAATGTCCCGGAGTATAAAACTCGGGCCACACCCCTGAAATGAAAAATGCAGGTAAGGTGAAAATTGCTCCTGCAGCTACGGATTCTCCAATGGAACCAACAGTACGAGCAAAGTTTTCTTCAAGAATAGAACCCTTAACCATTTTTAAAATTGCCATACCTATTACAGCAGCCGGATATGTTGCTGCAATGGTCATCCCGGCTTTCAGCCCTAGATACGCATTAGCGGCACCCAACACCACCGACATGATTAAGCCGATGATTAAGGCGCGAACTGTGAACTCTGCCATGTTGGTCTCCGACGATACAAAAGGCACAAATTTTTTCTGTTCTGACATAATTATTTGATTTTAGTTAATAAATTTGATTTGGAAATATTCTGCTAAATAAACAAAAATAATTGATATAGCGGAGAAAAAAATGAAATATTTGCACTTTTATCTAATTTCGCATCAACGCATCAACGTGATTGTGCCCGTTAAACTTCTTTTAACCAAGCCATTCAATTTGCGTTCATAGACATCGCACACATAGTAGTAAACTCCCACACTGCAATCGCGTTTTGACGTTTTGTCCTTGCCATCCCAATTAATATCCGGGTCTTCTGTGGTAAAAACCACCGTCCCCCAACGATTAAATATCTGTATATAGATTTTCTCTACAAAATTATACGGAAAAGGTTTAAATACATCATTCGAGCCATCGCCATTGGGCGTGAACACATTGGGCAGATTGTAAGGCGAGCACTGATCAATATCAAAACAAAGCACATTACTCGGGAGGCTCTCATTGTTGTTGGAATCCACAGCGGTTATATAATAACAGCCCGCTATAGTATAAATAGTGGAGTGTATGAAATTCGTATCTGATAAGTTTGTAGTGGTGAATATCACTGTATAATCAGAGCTGTTACCATCAGGAGAATAATACAAATTATATCGAGCCACATCGTCGCCGCAGGAAAGAGGCGGTACTGTCCAAATTAAACTATTGAAGATATCCTTACAGTTTGCCTCGCCATATAAATACGGTGGGCATGGCGCAACATTATCTACGGGAACGCCACAAACCCGTTCGGACAAATTGATTAAAGGATACGCATAGCCACTTGCCGTGTAGCGCCCCACAGATTTCACATAATAGCAATAAGAGTTGCCATTGATGAGCGCACTATCGGAGTAGGAATGCTGAAGGGTATATCCTATGGAATCATAAAGCGTGGTGAACGGATTCAGTCGGTAAATGACATAATAATCATTTTGCCACGGCACATCAAATTGCCACGAGAGTATGATTTTATTATCCGTCGGCGTCAGTGTTAAGAATACGGAAGAGGCAGGCGTGGCAGCTCCGACCAGATAATGATTGCCCGGCTCGTCATTATAGAAATCTATGCGGTAATGATAAGGCATATCTTTGGTGTTGAGCAGCGAATCATTGTAGGTGGTATCGTTTATGGACGCCACAGAATCAATAAGCGTGTAAGGGGTACCTGATAGATTCTGTCCGCGATAGATTAAATATTTATAAGGTCCCGGGATTAGGAGCGTATCGAATTCGGTAGGCTTCGACCAGGCTACCCATACGGTACCGGTCGCCACGTCGGTGGTGGTGATGCTGACATTGGTGAGCACAGGCACATCTTTTTGCAAAAAGGCACAGGCTTCCAACGATGCATAACTCTCGGCTTCATCGGCAAAATAAGCTATCACCATATAACAATAATCTATGCCGCGAATCAATCCCACACCATGGTCATCATCCAGATAGGTGGTGTCAGCAATGTCATTTAGTTGCGCAATTTTCACATAACCTGTGTAAGCAGGCACGCCTGTTTCGCAATGGGCGGGGAAGAAACCGTAGTAAGCGTTGCGGCGATAAATACGATAGCCAATGGCATTGGTGCACGTCTCTTTGTTCCATTTCAGGTTGATATGATTGCCCGAAGCTGTCGCTGTGAGATTTTTAGGAGAAGGCGCCACCACCGTGATGCGCATGGAGGCGAAGCTCACAAGTTCAACGGGATAGCCATCATCTTGCGCTTTGAAGTGCATTTGATAAGGAGCCTTCTTCACATGCGAACATTCCGTTTGCCAGGTGAACTGGGAGTTGACAGTTCCTATGCCCTGCACCGGTTGCGTGAAATTTGCGTGAGATGACGGCACTGTCAGCGGCGTCCCATTCCCCGTAAGGGTAATAACATCCCCATTGGGGTCGGTAGCGTGAACATTAAAGGCGAGATAGGTGCCCGCTTCCACGCAGGTATCTTTCAGGGCATCAATCACAGGCTCGTCGTTATTGCAAGGCACCACCGTGATTTGCATATCGCGCCTCACCGAGCCTATCCAAATGCCATGGCGCCATTCATCAACAATGATACATATATTATATTCGCCGTTCAACTGCGGACTATCCCACAGCATCTCGCCCGTATAAGGGTCAATGCTCAGACTATTGTTGGCAGGTGGATAAAAAAATCCGGGGATATATTCCCCTCCCGAACCTTTGCAGAAATCTAAACGATAGGACAAACTATCACCATCGGGGTCTATCGCCCACGGATTATGCATAAAGGGTTTATAGATGCAGGCATTGTCAATAGGCGGGTTGGTCAGTATAGGCGAAGAATTGTTGCCCAGCCAATTGTTGATGACCAAATAGGTTTCGATATAGAAGACGGTATTAACCGAATTGGGTATGTTGATGATGCCGTTGTTGCGGTTAGGGTCTTCCATTGACAACTTATAAACGGCTGCCGCCGGATACGTATGTATGCCGCCCGTGCCTGCTCCGTTATAGGTATAGGTGTTGCGACTGATGTTGTTGGGCAAATTTACTTTTTCAATCCGTGTGATAATATCCGAGGTGCCATCGCCCCACGACAACTCCAATTCAGGGCGGTCGGCGGGGCTGGGAGTATAGGTGTAGGTGATAATAGTAGCTTGGTAAGTGTAGCCATAGAGCCATCTATACGTGATTTCCCCCGCACGCTGATGCGTGGCAAAAGCAGTGATGCTCAAAACCAAAAGAAGCCATGCCGAGAAGAAAGTTTTTTTCATAGATGCTAAAAAAAGTTCATCAAAATTACTAAAAAAAATCCATATAGAGAAATTTATTTTTAAAGATTTATTTTTCTATGGATTTCAAACTGTTTTTTGCCGGTTTTATTGCTTCAATTTTAAGAAACTGCGGCAAATACTTTTCCAACTTTTCCCGATTATTCGTCCAGCTTTTTCAGCATGGCAGCGATGAGGTTTTCGGCGCCTTCGGCTATATCTTTGATGGAGGCATCGAGCATATAGCAGGGCGTGGTGAACACATTGTTTTTGGTGTCAATCACCACATCGCCATGCGTGCTGCGGATGTTGGTGGCGCCCATAGCGGCGGTCATCTTTTCGGCGTCTTCGCTTGCGCCCATGGTGATGGTGACCTTCGGAATCAGTTTCGCCAACATCACGGGGGCGATGCACAAGGCACCTATGGGTTTGTGCATTTTATAGGTATTGATGATGGCAGCCTTCACCTCGGGGTTGACTTTCATGTCGGCGCCTTTTTTGTGATAGTCGCACAAATTTTTGGCGGCACCCATGCCGCCGGGCATCACCAACGCATCGAAATCGTCGGGCTTATATTCCGAAAGCGCTTGTATGTCGCCGCGGGCTATGCGTGCCGACTCCACCAACACATTGCGCAACTCGGGCATGGGTTTCTTGTGAAAGTGGTCAATCACATGGTGTTGATACACATCGGGAGCAAAACAGCGGTATTGCGCGCCCAGCTTGTCAATGGCAAGCAGCGTCATCACCGATTCGTGGATTTCGGCACCGTCTATGTTGCCGCATCCTGCTAAAATAACTGCAAATTTTTTCATCTTCTACTATTGTTTTATTGAAATAAGCTTATGATTTTTTTTATGATGCAAAGTTACAAAAAAGATTCATACGGAGGAAAAGTTTTTGTGATTCGGGGGGCAAATTTAAGAGTTCAGGCAAACACACTTTGGAAGGTCCAAGCTCCAAATACCAAATACCAAATACCAAATTCGCCGCAACAACTACCATTTACCTTTTACCATTTACCATATTCTATATAGATGAAAATAGCAAGATTACAACGATATTTTGTAAGGAATGAAGCAGTTTTTTGTGCCGATATGGCTCAAATTACTACCGAGCAGTTTGAAGTTACTATCGAGTAACTTGAAGTTACTACCGATCAGATTTGATTTACTACCGACCAGATTTAAGTTACTACCGACCAGATTTAATTTACTACCGATCAGATTTGATTTACTACCGACCAGATTTAAGTTACTACCGACCAGATTTAATTTACTACCGACCAGATTTGAGTTACTACCGTGCAGTTTTAAGTTACTACCGTGCAGTTTTGATTTACTACCGTGCAGTTTGGGTTTACTACCGACCAGTTTGCGCCTTAATGGGTGATTATTTTAGTTTGTGGGTATAAAATTAAAGTTCAATCTTAGTAACTGATGTTACGCATTATGAAAAAATCCCGAAGGGATGACAATATTATAGAACACAGAATGCAGAGAATACC